>CAYHTS010000015.1:6853-13107 GCA_964359635.1 uncultured Candidatus Saccharibacteria bacterium
TAGGCATCGGTCTGGCTGGAGGTTGTGGAGAGAAGTCCCGTTAATATTAGTGGGACGCGCCCCTCGTCCCTTCCTCCGGCCGGATCAATGCCTGTTTTTGTGCCGTCTGAACGGCGCGAAAAATATCCAACCCGTGTCATTGCGAGCCCCGACCCCAGCGGGGCCGTGGGCGCGGCAATCTGACGTAACCGTCATCCCGAGCGAGGTCAGCCGAGTCGAGGGATCCCTCCATTCCACCCTCTTGGGGTTCCAGTCGGGATGACAACAATGGCCCAGATTGCTTCGCCTGAACTCGCAATGACCCGTCCGTACTACTACTACGGGAGGACAATAAATGGTTTTGTTACGAATAATATTAGGATTTATTGCCTGACCTGTTAAACTGTGAGTATGGAACAAAGGAAAGCCAAACTGGCGGAATTACTAAGAATCGAAGAGAAGAGGGGGGAGGTCAAGGTTCTCGAGACACAGATGGCGGAGCCGGCTTTTTGGCATGACCATCAAAAAGCGGCTGTCATTAGCCAGCAACTAAACGCGCTCAATAGTATCATCGAGCGGTTTGATAAAGCGGAAGATATAGAAGCAATTGCCGAGCTCGAAAAAGAAGCAATGTTCAATGGTATTCATGACAACAAGGATACTATTCTTTCCATCCACGCCGGCGCCGGCGGCACCGAAGCCCAGGATTGGGCGGAAATGCTCGAGCGCATGTACCTGCGCTACGGCGAAAAAAAAGGTTGGGCGAGCGAAGTTTTAGATACTACTCGCGGCGAAGAAGCTGGCATCAAGTCGGCAACCATAGCAATGAGCGGTTACAATGCTTACGGGCACTTGAAGTGTGAAGCCGGAGTCCATCGTCTGGTGCGTATATCGCCTTACGACGCTGATAAGGCGCGCCATACTTCATTCGCGCTTGTCGAAGTTATTCCCGACCTGGGCGAGAACGCGGAAATTGATATAGACGAGAAAGATTTGCGGGTCGATGTTTATCGCTCATCGGGTAAGGGCGGCCAGAGCGTCAACACCACGGACAGCGCGGTGCGTTTGACGCATTTGCCAACCGGTATTGTGGTGGCCGTACAAAACGAGCGTTCGCAGTTGCAAAATAAAGAAAGGGCTCTTAAAATCTTGAAATCCAAGCTCTATCAGGTACAATTAACCCAGCGGGCGCAGGACAATGCCGAGCTTAGAGGGGAGCATAAGTCAGCCGAATGGGGCAATCAAATAAGAAGCTACGTTTTGCAGCCCTACCAGCAAGTCAAGGACCATCGCACGGGATACACTTCGACCGATCCAAGTAAAATATTGGGTGGTCATCTAGATGGTTTTATCGAAGCATGTCTAGTCGATGTTAGACGTTAGGGGTTAAGAGTTAGACGGATAAAAATGAGAATAACTTCCTTTAAGGATCTGGTTGTTTGGCAGTTATCTGATAAATTATTCATGATGATTGTTGCTGACGCAGAGAAGTTTCCAGCGAGTAGAGCGGCAAGGATAATAACCGACCAAGTTATAAGGTCAATTGCATCAATCGGTGCCAATATCGCAGAGGGGGCTGGCAGGGGTGGGAAGAGAGAGCTTACAAGGTATTTAATTATTGCGAGAGGTTCACTTGTTGAGAGTCAGGATTGGATACATAAATTATCAAATTTAGGGTATATTACAGTAACAAGGCAAGCGATTTACGAAGATTTATTTATAACATTACGTATAAAAATAAACGCATTTATCGGGAAGTTGAGGACTTAAGATTTTATAGCTAACACCTAACTCTTAACATCTAACAACTCCCAGGGAGTTCTTATGTTCGACAAAGCAAAGCAACTCTACCAGTTGCAGAAACAGGCGCGCGAAGTGCAGAAGGAACTGAAAAGTACCGAAATAGAGGCCAAGAGCACAAGCGGTGCCGTCACGGTAATATTTACCGGAGAACAGCATATCAAGTCAATCAGCATTGATTCCGCGTACCTAAATTCTGAAAAAAAGCGTGAGCTTGAGAATGAGATTGTCAAGGTGGTAGGTGAAGCCATCAGCCGAGCGCAGGCGTTTGCCGCCGAGAAAACCAAAAAACTGATGGGCGACATGGGAATGAACGTCCCTGGCTTATAAAATAATAAGACAACCTCTCGTTTGTTTGCATTCGTGCGAGATTCGAGCCCCATTCGAGCTATTCGAGTGAAAATCTAGAGGATTATGATTAAACTTATTGTTGGTCTGGGGAATCCGGGGAAAAAGTACGAGCGGACACGACACGATGTCGGGTTTATGTTGGTAGACGCTCTGGCAAAGAGAGTTGGTGCTGGCAGGTGGAAGCATGAAGAGAGATACGATGCTGATGTCGCGACAGGACAAATAGGCGGTAACAAGATTATCTTCGCTAAACCCGCGACATTTATGAATAAGTCGGGCGATGCCGTCCGGCGTGTAGCCGGTTTTTACAAAATAGAACCTTCGGAAACGATGGTAGTGACGGACGACTTGAATATAGATTTAGGCAGGGTACGCCTAAGACGTGGCGGCAGTGACGGTGGACACAATGGTTTAAAATCCGTCATAAGCAACATTGGCGAGGGTTTTTGGCGCATGAGGGTTGGTGTTGGTTTTAACGAGAACAAAGTGGCGGAGGACTATGTATTGGAGAAGATACCACTATCGGACATGCAGGTCATAAAACGTGCGATTGACAGGGTAGTAGAAAGTTTGATAAGCTCAAACATTGCGGAAATAAAAGAAGAAACAATCAGTTAGGTACTGTTCGAGCTAGTCGAGAACTAGTATTATATAGTTCTCACCCCCTGCGGGGTTCGAACAATAATTATTACAATGTGGGACCTTGTGCCCGAGGCACGGGGGTTTGAACCACAGAAAGGTGATATGGCAGATATAAAAAAAGAGACCAAGCAGGGGGATAAATCTCATAAAGTCGCACATAGGGCCGAAGTAACCAAGGGAAAAGAGGGGAAAACTGCATCGAAGCGCGGAAAGAAATATCTCGTACTTCGGGCCAAGGTTGAGCATATAAAAGCTCATAGTATTATGGAGGCAATTAAGTTAGTAAAGGAAGTAACCTATACAACATTTGACGCAACGATAGAGATGCACGTTCGTGTAGTATCTATCAAAAAGAAAAAAGAGGAAGAGATGCAACTGCGTGGCACGGTCAAATTACCTTCCGGCAGTCCCAAAACGCGCAAGGTTGCGATTGCCAGTGACGAACTCATTGAGACCGTTAAAAAAGGTAAAATCGATTTCGATATTCTCTTAGCGACACCGGAGATGATGCCAAAATTGGCAGTTGTTGCCAAGATATTAGGTCCCAAGGGCAAGATGCCTTCTCCAAAGGCCGGCACTATTACGACCGACCCAGAAAAGACCAAGACCGAACTGTCGACCGGGCTTATTGAATACAAAACTGACGCTCATGGCATTATTCACCTCGCAGTCGGGAAGGTTTCGTGGGAGGATGAGAAGCTACAAGCCAATATAGAAACCATACTTGGCGTACTACCGAAAAAGAATATCACTAGTATTACCTTGGCATCAACCATGAGCCCGGGCATCAAAGTTATTGCACGATAAGCTCTCGGGCAATAACGAGCGGCATTCAACGAGCGTCATCCAGTTGACAACTGTTTGAAGTTATGGCAAGATAATAATGTTCGCCGGAGACAGTGGCTACCCGACTCAAGCGTCGTGGTTTAATTTGCCGCCGAGGCCTACTTAAAGAATTAAGATTAAATATCTTAGGTTTAAGAATAGGCACTCTCCAGCGAGAGTGTTTATTTGTAGAGTACTGGCTAACTTCCAACCCATAACGTCTAACTTATTCCAAGGACACCCATGCCCAAAACAAGAGCCCAAAAAGAAATATTGATGAAGGAGTTGGAAGGTGATGTTGGTAAACACGCGATTATTTTCGTGAATTATGCCGGTCTGACAGTTTCTGACATCAATAGTTTGAGAGACGAGGTTTTTGATGCTAATTGCCAGGTAAAGGTTGCCAAAAACACACTGCTCCGCAAAGCGCTCGCGGAAGCATCGGTTGAAATTGAAGGAGAAATTTTAGACCAGCCGCTGGCATTGGTTATTTCACCAGACGACGAGGTGGCCGTATCGAAAATAGTCCAAAAGTTTGCGGACGCTCACGAAAGCGCCGAAATACTCGGTGGTATAGTAGACGGCATTTTTGTCGACGCGGCCAAGGTTAAGCTTCTTTCTACACTGCCCGGCCGCGAGGAGTTATTGGCAAAGGTCGTGGGTAGCATAGGCGCGCCAATTAGCGGCTTTGTACAGGTATTGGTAGGTAATCTACGCGGATTGGTGAGTGTGCTGAAGCAGTATCAGGAAAATAATAAGAGTTAAGAATTAAGTATTAAGATCAGAAAGGAACAATATGCCAGACGAAGAAAAAAATGGAGCTCAAGAGGCGAAAGCCGAAGAGTCCGATGAAGCTACGACCCCCAAAAAAGAAGACGAGGGTGCTGAGGCACAACCAGAAAGCGTCGAGAATGATGCTAAGGTGGAATCGACTTCTGCTGTGACCAAAACCGAACCTAGCGGTAAGTTCGCGGATCTCATAAAAGAGATTGAGGGTTTGTCAGTGGCCGACTTGGCGGAATTAGTTAAAGTACTCGAAGAACGCTTTGGCGTCTCTGCCAGCGCTCCCATGATGATGGCAGGGGCGGTAGGTAGCGTGGGCGCGGCTGAAGCAGCCGAGGAAAAAACCAACTACACGGTTATTTTAGCGGCCAGCGGTGAGCAAAAAATTAATGTCATCAAAGCTCTTCGCGAAATTAACCAAAACCTTGGTCTAAAAGAGGCCAAAGATATTGCCGACGCTCCACCTAAGGAAATCCTCAAGGATGCTCCCAAGGAGCAAGCCGAAGAGGCGAAAAAGAAACTCGAAGCGGCTGGCGCGACAGTCGAGATGAAATAAGGAAAAAGTCCCGCTCTGAGCGGGACTTTTTAGATTCAAGAATTAAGAATTAAGAATTAAGAAAGATGAACTTTAAGATCAATAGAACAAGTGGATTGGCACGGCGGGGAGTATTCTCCACCCCTCACGGCTCGTTCGAGACGCCGGCATTTATGGCTGTTGGTACGGTCGGCGCGGTCAAATCAGTGGCGCCGTGGGAGCTAAAACAGCTTGGTGCGCCCATCATTTTGAGTAATACTTATCATCTTATGCTGCGCCCGGGAGAAAAGCTCATTAAACGGCAAGGCGGATTGCATGGCTTTATGCGCTGGGACGGCCCGATACTAACCGACAGCGGGGGATATCAGGTATTCTCACTCGGCGAACGCTTGGCGGGTTCAACGCGATACGGGCAAGACGTTAAGCCCGCTAGAATTACCTCGAGCGGCGTAACTTTTTACTCGCATCTTGACGGGCAAAAGAATTTTATTGATGCGGCTCGCTCTATCGAGATTCAGCAGGATTTGGGCGCTGATATAATTATGGCATTTGACGAATGCCCGCCAGGCGATGCTAAGAGAGATTATGTCGAGAAGGCCGTCGAGAGGACTCATCGCTGGCTTAAGGATTCAGTTGGGGCATGGACAAACAGAGAACATCAGGCGCTTTTCGGCATAGTTCAGGGCGCGACATACAAAACTTTGCGTGAGCGCTCGGCAAAATTTGTTAACAGTTGCGACCTGCCGGGTAACGCCATAGGCGGTGTGGCCGTAGGGGAGTCGAGAGCTAAGATTTGGCGGGCGGTTGAGTGGTCTGTGCCGCATCTCGATGCGGGCAAGCCAAGGTATCTCATGGGAGTGGGGGAGCCGGCGGACGTTATCGAAGCTGTCAAACGCGGCTGCGATATGTTCGACTGTGTCTTGCCAACTCGTTTGGCGCGTCACGGCGTTGTATGGGTGAATGCCGGCAATGGAATTACCTGCGAAAAAAAAGCAATATTACCCAACGGGAAAACCTTTGCTTGTGGTAACATCGACTTAATGCTCGCGCGACATCGAGAGGATTCGAAACCGATTGACAAGCAATGTACTTGTCCCACCTGCCAAACCGGCTTCAGTCGTTCATATATTCGCCACCTGCTAGGCATAAACGAAGTTCTCGGCCTACGCCTCACTACCCTCCACAACTTGCATTTCATCTACCGCTTGATGGATAAACTTCGCGCAAGCATCTAATTCCTTACATGCTAAAGCATGTACTACAAAACCCTTCACCTGTAGGCCACGGTTTACCGTGCTGTATGCTGAATTTGCGTGTCGATTAGAGGCATATTTGAGTG
>CAYHTS010000016.1:0-11857 GCA_964359635.1 uncultured Candidatus Saccharibacteria bacterium
AGAGAGAAGGGCGATGGGGATGCTCGCGGCGATGGTGTAGTAAAGGCCGTCTTCATAGGGCAGCCACGCCTGGTAAAGACCGTAGATGAGCCCGCCTCCCGCCATCAGATAGATGAACTGCTTCATCGTAAACGGCCCAACTATCTTATCCTCAAGATCTATATTTTGTGGAACCTTGTATTGGGGCACTTAAAACTCCTTGCGTGTTAGGTGTTCGACTCTCGCCCTGTTTGTCATCCGCGATTATCCGCGTCATTCTGCTTATCCGCGTTAATCCGCGCCCTACACCCAAACCACTCCTCGTTCGGGAGAGCGTATCCTTTTCCGCTTCTAAATTATACCACAAGGTAATATATGGCGTACCGCCTGCACTCGAATACACGCGAATGGCTCACACTAAAGGTTCACTCGAAAGTTCACAAATATTTTCGCGCGAAGCTTTTCCCGCCGTTGGTGGGACCCCGTCCGGAGGCGGTGGCGCGACATTTCGAGCGTATTAGCGTGCTGTCCAAGAGTTAGGGCTGATAGTAATCGCCTGACTTATTGGCGTTCTGGCGCAGAGTGTCGTCGAGATTGAGTGAAGGGGGCGGAGGGTTTTGTTCTAGAGCACCGTTCTCGGGTTTTGGATTATTTTCGAGCTGAGCATTATTATCGGCTGATGGTGTGGCACTGGCGCCAACGGGCGGCAGGTCTTCGGCTTCAGGTTGCTGGGTGTTTGGTGTTTGGTGCTTGGTGTCCTGATTTGAGTTGTTCGTGTCCTGCGCCGCACTATCTACTTCAGATGCCTTATTTCCTACGCCATGCGCCCCGCTACTTTTCCCTGCTTTCAGTTCCGTCATCACTTCATTGGCCGATTGGGCAAGAATTTTGGCAGCCTCGGGCTGGACGTCGAGGGCAATACGCACTACATCGTCAATCTTTGGCTCTTCAATCTCGTCGATTTTGCCCTCCAGCGTTTGCTGTTTGTCGTCATCGAGCGACAGGAGGAGATTGGCGAGAAACCGCTTCTCCAGCCGCTGGTCTATCATCGCCAACACCGCCTTTTTCTCGTTGTCGGGTAGTTTATCGAGACCTAGCTCCTCGAGAACCTTGTCGTCTTGTTTGTCCATGTTACCCACCTTGTTTTTTAGTGATTTTAAATTTAATATTTTCCATGGCGGAGGGTTGACCGACAGTAATTTTACTCAATTCCTCCCCCTGTTCGCCGATAATAATCTCTCTATCTTCAGCTATATAGCCGTGGTAAGGCTTTTCTGGTTCTTGGCCACGGCTAAGAGAAATATTATAACCTTTAACCCTCTGCTTAAGATTAGCCATAAGATTTACGAAATCTTTTTGCTCAATCTCTTCTAATTTTGACCATTCTTTTTTCGCAAGTGGCGCAAGAGCTTCATTGGCCATTGATGTTAATTTTGCATCAGGAACATCCTCCCAGTTGATTTCCTCTCGAAGTTCAGGGGGCTCTGGTGCCGTCGGTCCCTGTTCGGCAGGCGGTCTGCCAACGGCTGGTCCTGGTCCGGACGTTGGCCCGGCTGCTGTTGGCGCCATCGCAGCAGTAGCGGTCGGTGGCGCACCGTCAGGCACTTTCACGTCGTGAAGCTTGACCGAATACTCCGGCCTGGCAGGCCAAGGAACGCCATGGATACCCGACATTTTGCCTCCCGCCGCTTCACCGCCAACCGCCGCCCCCAAACCGACAGTAGCACTATGTGCTAAGTTCTGTCTTAAGCTCTCCTGGCCAGCATGCTCAAGTGCATCTTTGGCGTGAGCGACTGCTTGCCCCGCGTTCTGTGCGGCCTCTTCGGCGACTTGCTGGGCTCCGGCTTCAATGCCCGCTTGCGCGTTGCCAACAAACTCATTAGCCGAACGTATAAGCTCGCCTAAATTATGGGGGTTTTTTGCCATCTCTTCGTTGGCTCTATTAACGAAATCCTGGAGTGCTTTTTCGTTGAAGATATAGTGTTCTCCGCGAACAAGGTCAGCGTGTTCTGCGGGGTTGGCAAAATGGGTGGCGTGAACAAGCTGCTGGTATTCGCCTCCGCTCATACCTGGAGGAAGCACAATATGGCCTTGGGCATGGGCATCTTTGAGGGCGTAGCTCAAGGCGTCGCCGTAATCGGTGGGATGGTTGAGGCCTAATTGGGTTTCAAAGGCATTTGGATGAACAGTTGTGGGTTCCCATTCATTAAGATAATCTCTGTTGAGGCCAACTTGCTCTGCGTAGGCATTTTGGCGGGCGATTTCTTGTTGGTTTTGGGTGTGTTCCAGTGTCGCTTGCGCTTTGTGTTGAGCGAGCGAATGCAACCACCACGAAACGAAATCGCTAACCGCCCCGACACCGGCGCCAATAGCCGCACCCGTTATTGCTCCTTTAATTTTTGCGTGCAGAAGCGCCGGATCGACTTCTTTTTTGCGATAATCGCTCATAAGTTTTTGGGCGGTCGCCTTTCTTTCGCCCAGATTAGCCAGAAACGCCTTGACAGTATCGTCGTCAATGGTTGTAATCCTGTTACCGTCACGCTGAACGCTTTCGGGTGACTGGTTGGCTATCGTTGCCTTGGCCTCCTGTCGGTAAAAACCAATTACTCGCAATAGTTCTGCATGATTCCCCTTGAAGCTATGCGGTGTTGATAGAACTTCGCGCAGAAGCGCGAGAGCGTTTTCCTTGGCTTCGGGGTCTCGTTCTTGTCCCTTGATCTTTTGATACTCCTCGTGCCAGCCCTTGGCGCCCAACATTTCCCTTTCCTTAGCTTGGCCGCCCCGGCGCCAGCCAAAAGCGCCGCCCATGATGCCGCCAACAACCGTGCCGGATAGAAGGAATCCGGGGAAGATTGCTTTAACGCAGTAGCGTAAAGTAGCGCCGCCGGCTATCGTTATGGCGCTTCCCCGGACGGCAATTATAAAGTTATCAAGTCGACTCGACTTAGTTAGATGCTCGTATTTGCCATATAGCTTGGCGGTTTCGCGGTCTAGTCGGTTAGCTCTTTCGCCGAAGTATTTTGCGAAAATCACTTCTTGCTCCTCCGGCTCGAGTTCCCTTTTGATTTCTTTTTGGACGCGCTCAATGTCTCTCTCGGCTTGTCTGCCGAGGACTGCCGGGTTGGTTCGGGCTGCGTTTAGTTCTTCTGGGGTTACAGGGGGAACAGGCTCTTCAGGAGAGCTGGTAGCATGGGGGGCTTGTGGTCCAGTTGGTTCAGCACCTTGAGATAATTCGGCTGTTTCAGCTTCTGGCAAGTACCCTCCTAAATAATGTATATATTCTAATTTTACCAGAAAAACAATTTGGGACTAAAAGAAAGACCCCTCGGACACTACGTGTCCTCGGGGTCCTGCCGCGCTCCATCCCATGTTCTAGGGAGTAGGTGCGGGTGCTGGTAAAGGTGCGGGTGCAGGTAGCGGTGCCGGAGGAGGTACCGGTGGTGTCTGCTGCGGTTGCGCCGTAGCGCTGGCAGGCTGCCACCCGTTATTGTAACGGATAGCAACCGTTCCTCCCTGGTTGTCGGTAGCGGATACCGCTACCTCTCCCGACCAAGAAGGTACCACCGCCTGCATGGCCTGGGCAGTCGCCAGTGCCCGCTGACGGTTACCGCCATTGGCGTTTTGAAAGATACCAACGACGATAAGAGTCAGAGCGGCAAACAGAAGCAGGCCACCGATGGCAATAACCGCGATTATTCCTGAGGACATTCCGTCCCCTCCTTTTGTTTCTTGGGGGAATGAACCCCCATCAGGTGTTTGGTACTGGACCTCGCGAAGCGAGGTTCCGGTGCTGCTGCTCGCGCCTGGCGGGGTGGACGACAATTTCGCGTCCGAATATTCCATGGCCTCTTTCAAGGCCAAGGCCGCTTCATCGTGTGCGAAGGCGTGCGCCTCCGCCCGGGTGGCAGGAGCGTGGGGACGGTATGAACCGTCCTCATACCCCTTTATCACCCCCGTCTTGATGCCGGCTTCCCAGCCGGCCATTGACCACCGCTCCACCTCCTCGGTGGATTGGGGGTAGGCCGCCGCCGCTCCGAGGAGGAGGACAACGGTCACCATGAAGAAGATGTTACTCTTCACCGCAATCACTCCTTTCGTGGGTGAGCGGCGGCGGCCATGGCGTAGCCGCCTTGACTCCATCAAATCCTTCCCCAAAAGGGTTCTTGATTTGATTGGAGCTTGTTTCGATTGTAAATGTCCGCGCTGGTGGGGGTTTTCTGGTATTGCTCACCCTCTCCAGCGTGACGCTATACCATACCACAATTTGCCACAAATGTCAAGCTCTTGTATAGTTAAAATATGGATAATGGGTATGTTTGGCACAGGAAGAATGGCGGCATTGAAGCGCCGGACAGCATCCACCATATATTGGCATATGGCGACTTGGCTGATGCTCAACGGATGATATCATCCGTTGGCCGCGCCAAATTGCGGCGCGTCTTCATAGAGCATCCCAAGAAACTCTATACGGCGTCGGGCTTGAACTTTGTCAAATACTATCTCCTTGGCATTACCGAGAATATTAACGATGACAGCTATCTCAAACATACATCTCGAGATATTAAGCGACAGCCAGCGTGCTCTACTCGATAAACTGGCGCCGCTGGTTAAGGGTTATACGCTGGCCGGTGGCACGGCGTTAGCTTTACAACTAACGCATCGCCGGTCGTATGATTTTGACTTCTTCAGCGCCAAGCCGCTAGCCCGAGGATTGCTTGGCAGATTGACGCAAACCGTCAGTGTCAAGAAGAAATCTGTCGATAGCGCCGATGAGCTGACAGTTTTTAATGCTGATGAGATTAAGGTAACTTTCTTGCATTATCCTTTTAAGAATCAATATCCGCTTATTTATACTGAATCAGGACTATCGCTTTACGGCGTCAAAGATATTGCCATTCAGAAGGCATACACTATTGGACGGCGCGGCGAGTACAGGGATTATTTCGACCTTTATTGCATCATAAAAGGCGGCTACTGTTCACTTGGAGAGATTATCGGCGGAGCGCAAGAAGTTTACGGCGGCTCGTTTAACGACAGGATATTTTTAGAACAATTGGTCTATTTCGGCGATATCGCGGACTTTGCGATTGAGCCGGTCGGTAAGGAATCGGTGGCTTCGCTATCCGAAGTCAAGCGATTCTTCGAGGGACTCGTGAAGGGGTTTGTTAAGGGCACAACCGAAGCGTAGTTATTTATTATTCGAGAGAGTCCCGACCCCAGTGGGGTCGTAGACGAATCGAGAAGTAAAGATGCCCGTTAGTTCTCAACAAGCTCGAACGATAATTTGCCACACTAACCTTGACAACAGGTTGGGGTTTATGGTAGCATTAAACCTTCCGCTTTGCGGGATGTTTGTCGGAGAAAATGACACCGAGCGAGGTGAGTAGTTTGACAATAAGGTATGGGATATCACTAGCGTCGCTTCTGCCGTGGTCCATGCAGAGCTGGTTCTGGCCATGGGGCTCGCCAACCCGTGCTGCCCGTTGGGCAAAGGAGGCAGGGTACGAATTCCTTCAGGTTCTGCCCTTCCGAGGCACAACAGGTAGGGAGCAGTACGATTTGCCTGTCCTCTACAAAGAGGGTGCCTGGAACGCTGCCTTCGGTCTTTGCCAGGTATTGCGTCATCAGCTCGGCGCCGCGGGGATGCCGTCGGGACCGCTCGACTTGGTGTTTTTCCCCGATCCGCTCACGTGCCGGCGTGTAGTCAAGGGCTGGAAAGCGCGCTTCATCAGTCACTCCTTCAAGATGCACAGAATGCTAGTCGAGATCTGTCCCGAACTCGAGATGACGTCGCAGGAGATCGCTGCCAAATGCGAGATAGACAACATCCAGTTGGTACTCGATACCGAGCATCTGGTGCGCGACCGACGTCCCTTTGACTCGAACTTCGGCAAGAAGCCCCACCCGTTCTTCCCAGGCGTGAATCTGTCAGAGGGGGAGATGCCGGATTTCGGAGCAATCAGAGCGGCGATCGAGCCCATGGCACATCATATCGTCGTGATTCATGTTAAGTCAGTGGCGCCAGGTACTATCGACAGACAGATCATCAGTGCTTTGATGGACTCACCAGATCGACGTGACCACCTTGATGCTGTCGCCGAGTACAAGCCGCCGCGAAATACGCTCTTCAATCTGTGGGCCGCACGCCGCTACATGGCGGACTTCTTGCACGACATGCGCGTTTGCATCGAGGGCTGACGTTCGGGCGCGACTTCAGCGCTATTGCAGTAGTACTTTACGGGCCTTGTTCCTTCGGGAGCAAGGCCTGCTTCATAACCAAACACACCTCTGGGGTGTGATTTTAGTTATCTGGCGCGAATACGCAATCTTAACCGGCTAAAGTACACCTACGAGGTGTACTTGCGGTTGTATGCTATACTGAAACTAGTAGAGCAATCAGTAGTCGTTTGTTTAATGCCAATTTACGGGAGGTATATATGGTTTCAGAAGGCGAAGCAGTTGAGCCCGGTGAGTACGACGATCTCGAAGTTAAGTCGGAGGATGTTTCAAGCGAGCCAGTCAAAAAGGGCGAACACGACAACCTCACTGTCAATTCGGAGGATGTTTCCAGTGAACCGGTCAGGCCCGGAGAGTACGATAAACTCGAAGTTAAGCCGCAGGATGTATAACGCCTCTCATGACTCAAGAGGTATGTCGGGGAACCAGCGGATAGGGCCAGCCGGTGGTAGGTTGTGTGTCAATGGACGGCGACGGGGCTTGACAAATGGGTATTATACTGGTATTATAGTTACGTAGGGTAAGGAGGATGGTTCTCGGAAGTCAAGGAGTTCAGGGGATTAGCTCTCTACCGTACGTCTAAGTTCTAGTTTTTGCTCACGCACATTGTCAGCATCGGTAGAGACGAGGCAAACGAAATTATTTTTTCTGAAGGGCTCGTTACGGGTCTTTCGGATCTTGTCTAGTTCGTATGCCTCCCACGAAAAGCGCCAGAAGATCAGGGATATAATTTAAAATAAGTTTATTCCCGTCATCTTACAACTGGCGTTTTTCAATGGCGCGAATTTTTACCCGTTACACGACCTACGCACCTACCCCACCCATCCTCCCCTTGATTAAGGGGAGGCCTGCCTCGACCGACGTCGAGTCGGGCGGGCGAGGAGGGGTTTATCCGACAATTGCGTAAGTCGTAACATTAAAAAGAATTCATATTTACCCTTGATTTTAAATTGATTATTTGTTATCTTTAGGGGCAAATCCGGACGAACGCTCGTAGAGCGCTGGTCGGAGAGCATTCTTGACAAAGAGGTGTCACAATGGCCAAAGAAGATATTATAACTACGGCGGTGCGACTAGACGACCGTCGCGTCATGATAGAGGTGTTTTTTCCTCTGAAAGCCAATGTTGGCGAAGTTACGATTCCCAAAAACACAGGCAGCTTGCGCAAGTGGCTGATAGTCCTCACGGTCTTTGCTCTTCTTGGTGTGCTGGCTGGTCTTGCAGGCGGCTACCATATGGGGTTCCGCGACGCTTCCCAGGCAATGGGCGTCGCGGAAGCATCTTCCGTCGTGAAGAGCGCGGTTCTGGCGTCTCACACAACGGCGGCCCAGACCATCTCGGGCCAAACCATCGCCAGCATGCAACAGCTGGCACTCCAGAAGACGCGGGATTGCTTGAACTACCTCGACGAGTGCCAGACGTCAATTGTCAATCTTCTGGAAAGGAGTGAAGACGACTGGCGTATCTCGATGAGTTGCCCCGACCCGCGCTGGCTCGACGGATTGGACGTCAGCGATGAATACCATCGCTACCTCAAAAAGGCCCGTGACGCGCAAGTGGATCTTGAGGTTTCGGCGTCGGACGGTGTATTCGTTGTCAATGTCCTGGTGCCGGCCTATAGCAAATCCCAAGCATCAGCCGAAGAATTACCCTTGCCTGACAAGAACTTCGGCCGGCCGGCAGAGAATCTGGAGATGATTCCGCCGGTGGTTCGTGAGGCCATCGTTGCGTATTTCGCGCAGAACATCTTCTGCGCGCTCGGCGAATGCTATGCCGAGGAGCTGACGGCATACAGCCTCCAACTTAACTTCAAGACAGTCCTTGTTTGGAACGAGGAGGCCGCTCTTGACGAGGGAGGACACCCTCTAGTTATCGGCCAATGGACCGGCTGGATTCCGGCTAACGCTGCGCCGCGTACGTGGTACGCTTGGCGCACCATCGGCCCGTCGCAGTTCAGGAACGGAAAACTGATCGAGTACGAGGTCTAGGGGTGTATCTTGCTTCTAGACTACTCATCTCACGCCCGGCTCACGCGCCGCCTCTCGATACTAGAGGCGGCGCGCGTTTCGGTTGCGCGGATTTGTGTACTAAAAAAGGGCTGTTAATTGTCATTGCGAGCGACTATTGGGGAGCGCGGCAATCTCAAGCTGGGTGGTATGGATTGCTTCGGGCCCCATTGGGGCTCCTCGCAATGACACAATAAGAATGAGATTAGTACATTTGTCTCGCGATTTATTAAACTATGCGGCTTTTTTGTGGGCTTTAGGCAAATTAGCGACGGGGGCACTTTTATTTTTTGCGGTCAGGAAATCCCAGAGTTTGCTCAATGGGCTTTCCCCTGCGCTGGCGCCGCTTGAGCCACTCGGTGTTGAACTGGCGGCAAATAAAGATGGGTCCTCGGGTTCATAAAGTTCGTAGTCAATATCGTCAAACCAATCCCAGTCGTCCTCTCCCAATTCGGCGCGCCATTGGCCCTTGGCTTTCATACCCGCACCAATCGCTTTATAGAGCGCCTGTTCGCTTAGGGGCTCAAACAAGGGTGAGTTTTCTTGGGCGCGCAGAGCGGTGTAGCTTTCAATGTTGCCGTCGGACGCTAAATAGTTCGCAACGCGCTCGGCGAGGATTTCATATATCATCACGCGGCGGAAGTCCTTGAGTTTTTCGGTGTCCTTTTCTTCCGCAAGCGCCGTGAAGCGGTTTTTCAGGTGGCCGACTTGGCGCTTCTCGAGCCCGGCCGCTTTGGCGGGATCGCGTAAGAGCATTACCACCGAATGAAATTCCGGAGGTATTTCGTCAAGTTCGACACTCGTGTCTTTCACGGCGTCGAGTATTTTTTGTTCCAGCTCGTCGGTGAGCCGCTCGGCAAATATCTGCCGGCTTATAACATGTCCCATTTCGTGTCGCATAAGGTGCGGCTGGTCATTGTAGGGATTGATAGTGTCTTTTTTGTCAGCGTCTTTTACGCGGTCGAAGAAAGCGCTGTAAATATTGAGGATGGGGCGGTTGTGTTCATCGCGGCCTATGCTGGCGACCGAATGGTAGTGTTTGGCGTCGCCCATTTCTTTGTCTTGAATGCGAACGCCGCCAGCCAGCAATTTCTCGATGTCAGCGGCTTGAAGATGCCCGCCGGCGACAAGGCCGTGAATCGCGCCCCGCAATTCTCGGGCGAAGCGTTTGCGGTCGGCCGCCTCGCGCTTGGCAAAAACTGTTTCGATTTGGGGCCCGATTGATTTCATGAGTTCGGTTTCCTCGAGAAGCATCATCTCTCTCGCGCGCTCGGCGGCCTCCGTTTCCGGCAAGCTTTCTGTGTAAGGGTTTATGGATAATATGCTTACTATTCTCGCCTGTATTTGTGCCGTATCGCCGCCGAGCGCATGGGTAATCTCGGTTAGAGTACCACCGATTTTACCGATTTCTTTCATCTGCATGGTACGAAGCTTGGAATCTTTGTCAATTTTTTGAATATGGGCTTCCCGCTCCGGGTCAGGCGGCCCTTCTGGCGGTTTTACCGCCTCCGGTGCTTGCGGCACTTCAGCCACTTCCGGCGCCGCCTCCGGCGGGCTCATATCGGGTGGCGCCGTGGCCGGTTCTTGTTCCACCGGTTCTTGCTCTTGCGTATTAGGTTGGCTCGTATCCATAAGCTCATTTTAGCAGAAAATAGCTTAACCGCCCTGCACACTTCCGAAGTGTACATTTAGCAGGTTCAGATGTTGGAGTTTGGGAGTATTAGTGTATTATGGGGCTATGAGAAAGTATCCTCTTGTTAATAATCAGGTCTACCACGTCGTAACTCGCAGTATTGCTAAGTATAAAGTATTTAATAGCACGCAGGACTTCGTGAGAATGACCGAAATATTGCGATTGTATCGATATAAAAACTTTACAACAAAATATTCATTATATTCACGCCAGTCAGAAAGTCAGCAGAGAGCAATATACAAAAACCTATTAGGTAGTCCGAAGTCCGTTGATATAATTGCCTATTGCATTATGCCAACCCATTTACATCTGGCAATAAAGCAATTGGCAGACAAGGGAATTTCAAAATATATCGCAAAAGTACTGAATAGCTATACGCGATATTTTAACTGCGTGCATAGACGCAAAGGACCCCTGTGGGAAGGGAAATTCAGGAACATTCCCGTGGATGACGATGATCAATTACTGCATCTAACAAGATATATTCACCTAAATCCGAGTTCAGCTAGATTAACGGACACACCGGCGAAATGGGAATATTCGTCTTATAGTGAATATACCGATAGAAAGAAAGATGATAATAATATCGCCGCGTATCGCGACCTAATAGATATCTCCCCAGGCGATTATCGGAAGTTTGTTAATGAGAGAATCGAGTATCAAAGAGAATTATCAATAATAAAGTCTGTACTGCTTGAGAACTACATCGGCTAAACCCTCTGTACACTTCCGAAGTGTACATTTAGCTGGTTCAGGTTTTGGAGTTTGGGAATTGGGTCGTGCGGGTGAGGTGAGGCGGTGAACTATTTTGCCTCCTTTGTGATAAAATAAACTTAAGAAAAGGAGGGGTCTGAAGCGACTGAAACCTCTAACTCGGGGCAGAAAAGCCATCCTCGCGGCCTTAACATTGCTGGTTATTTTTGGTGCCCTCGCCCTCTCCGGCTGGGCAAACAACCTTAGTGTTCGAGCGCAATCTGGTTTTGACCCCTCTACAACACCATCAACATCTGGGCAGTATCCCGCGGTGAGGCCCACCCAATCGGGTCCGCCGCCAACTAGCAGCACAGGTCTGGGTACTGCTCAAACATCTACTCCAGCCGGTACCTCCACTCCCACGACAAAAGAAACTACAGGCGGTAGCCCGTGGGTTTCTGATGCCAGTCTAGCGCGAGAAGCGTCTGGCGAAACAGCCGACCAAAAGACTGAAAAGGAAAAACAGGCGCGGATTGCTCAATGTGTCGATACGCTTGGTGGAAATCCCGATAATCTCAATCCCAAAATATATCAGGTAAGTGCTCAACTTGATGGCTGGACTAAAGCAACTAATATAGTGTGTAAAGCTGCAGTCGCAATTGGTGATTGGTTCGGGGGGATGCTTACTTGGGCTAGCAATGGGATTATTGGGTTTATCGAATCAGTTCCGAAATATTTCCAGGAAGAAATGTCTGTCTGGACAAAAGATGTCTGGGGGGCAGTCCGCAATCTAGTTGATATTATCGCAATTATTATCCTGATAATTATTGGCTTTGCGAATATTCTCCATATTAATCTCAATACTTACGCTGTTAAAAAAACTCTGCCCATGCTTATAGCTGGCTTAGTTTTTGCCAATTTAAGTTTCTATTTAGCCCAGGTACTAGTAGCATTCGGCAGCACCCTAACTGGGAACTTAGCAGATGGCGCAAGGGTGGGAATGAAAGACCTATCGGAGTCTCTTGGCAAACTGGCACCATTTGTATTGTTAATCTTTCTTAACCCCGGAGTTGGTTGCATCATCGGCCTAGTGGTTTTAATCGGTGTCATAGCTCTTGGAATACTTGGTTTTCTCGCCTTCGCTCAACCTATCATCCTCTCGATTTTAATTATTGTTGCGCCAATTGCATTTATCGCAATGGCATTACCGATGACCAAGAGCTACTTCGATAAATGGCTTGCTATGTTT
>CAYHTS010000017.1:0-11315 GCA_964359635.1 uncultured Candidatus Saccharibacteria bacterium
GCTCCGGCACCTTTGACAACGCCACCTACGACGAAGCCGTCAATGTTACTGGCGACGTGACTATGGATAATACCCGCACCGACATGGGCGACGCCACCTGGACCACAAGCGGGAGCTTTGACAATCTAAGCGTAACGACCTTTAACCAAAACCTCTCCACTCTTGTTATGAATGGTACGGGTAAGGAGTTGATATCAAATTCCACCACCACGCCTTTTTATAATCTGACAATTGCCGAGGGAGCAACAATTTCTCAAGCCAGTGCTTCGGGCACTATAAAAATAAACGGGCTTATCCTTGTTTCGGGAACCTTAAGTATTCCAACTGGGAAAACAACCGCAGTAGAAAATAGCTCTGGCGATATTAAAATAACATCGACAGGTAATATTACTGGAGGCGGAACCTTTTATGTTCAGCACAATGTAAAACTTACCCAAAAGGATGGCGTAATTGATACAACGTACCTTTATATTAGAAATGACCATACAGCTTCTTATCCTATTCTGCCATCAACCTATGAGTCAGCTAATGTACTAGTTCTAAATGATGGAGGCGCGACCAATAGAACATGGCTTACCTCCGCTGGCACCTACACTTTCAACGGCAATGTAACTTTCCAAGGTAACTCATCGAGCACCGGCACCTATACCATCGATAACTCCGCCGGCGCTAACTTCGTCTTCAAAGGCAATGTCACCCTTTCCAATGGCACTTTAGGAACCTTAGCCTGGACCAAGGGCAGCGGCACCATTACTTTTGCCAAAGCCAGTGGTACCCAAACAGCTAACTTCCTAGACAAAACCGTTGAAGACATCGTTATTGGTGACGGTTCAACCACTAACACGGTGCAATTAACCGATGGTGTAACCACCGATGGCATTACCGTCAACACCGGCTCAACATTAGACCTCAACAGCCAAGCCGTTAGCTACTCTGCCGCCGCGGGGACGACCAATAATGGCACTATCAAGCTTATCGGCAATGAAACCTTAACCAATATCTCCAACCTAGACACCGACTCCGGCTGGGTCCAGTACACCGGCGCCGGCGCCTATAACCCTCTGCCTTACACCGGCGCATACTCAAGTGTCAACTTCTCCGGTTCCGGTTCCTTCACCCTGCCCGCCACCCAGGATGTTAATGGTGAGCTGGCCATCAACGGCTCCGCCTTAACATCGTCTTCCGATACCCTAACCGTTGGCGGCAACTTTACCCACGCTTCCGGCACCTTTGCCCATAACTCGGGCACTGTCGCGCTGGATGGCGCTTCGCAAACCGTTAGTGGTGATACCGAGTTCTACGACTTAACCAAGAACGCTACATCAAGTGATACCATCACTTTCACCGCCGCCAGTACCCAAACGGTTGACCATACTTTGGATCTCCAAGGCGCGAGCGGCAATATCTTATCACTGGTATCTTCAACCCCCGGTACTCCTTGGAATCTGGTTCACGATGCCGGCTCATATACCGCCAGTTACTTAAGCATTACCGACTCTAACCACACTGGCGGTGTTGACTTGGTGGCAATCTCTTCCACCGGCGGGACGGGCAACACCGGTTGGGTCTTCCCGTCTTATTACACTATCACCTCATCCGCTACATCCGCATTGCCCGGATCTGCTATATCAGCGACCCTAACTATGAAAGATACGAATGGCTCGACCGTGGCCGCTTCTGGCGATTATACCTTTACCTTCTCCGGCGCTAGCGCCAGCCCCAATGGTTACATCCCCACCGCTACCAACACCGGCGGTACCGCTGTACAGTTCGGCTCCGCCACCACCATAACTCTTTCCGCCGGTATTGGCACCACAAGTATTGTCGCCTACCGGCCGGAAGCCGCTACTATCAGCGCCGTTGATTCTTACTCCCTAGCTACTACCTCGCCGCTTGCAATAACCATTTCTTCTCCCTCTACAAACATCACATTGTCCGATGCCGTAAGAGCATATTTCACCTCGGCCTCGGCCAATATTACTTTAGAGTTGCTTGGCACGGCTGGCACGAGCGGTGCCACCTACAAGCTCGCCGAATCTAGCTCCGGCTTGCCGAACGCCGGTACGCAGACCATGAGCGCCAACCCGCACGCGACTATCTTTACCCTTACCTCAAGTGACGGCTACCATACGGTCTATGCTTCACTTACCGACCAGTACGGAAACATGGCGCCCACCGTAGCGACACCAACTTTTACCCTCGACCAAACGGCGCCTTCGGCCGTCAGCAAACTCAAGGCCGTCAACAGTTCCGATGTAGCGTCACCGGAAATTGTTTACGCCACCACTTTAATATTTGCGCCGTCAAGCGATGCCACCGCCGGTGTTAAGGGCTACATTATCAGCCGAGGTGACTCCACCTTGAAACCCTTATCGACCTCTGTCAACGGTGTTGACTTAATCCTTACCGACCCCCAAACAGTTCAAACTGCTCGCGACAGCGACAATAATTCCTTTTATTACTATACCGATATCGGTCAAAGCGCCAGCGCGAAGTATGCCTACACTGTCAAAGCGGTTGACAATGCCGGCAATATAAGCACCGCTCTATCCATTGACGAAACCGGCAAAGTTACTAAAAAGTCCCTCACGGCGCTTAGCAAAATCACCGACCTTGAAGTTGATTATAAGCAAAAGAATTCAATCAAACAAAACGACAAGTCCAACGCCACCATCGTTGCTATTATCACTTTTACGACCGACGCGCCCGCTACCGCCCAAGTGAGCTACGGCACAGACCGCTCAAGCTTAACCGCTACCCGATCGGAAAACGACGCGGCGGAAGCCAACGATAAACCCTACAATACATCGCATACTATAACCATAGACGATCTTAGCCCCAAAACCACTTATTTCTTCGAGGTAACCGCTACCGACCAAAACGCCAACGGGGCAAAAGCGTTGGCCTCGAAAACCTCGCCCGAGCTGGAAGAAAACCAGTCACTTTTTGCCACCATCTGGGAAAAGATATCGAATTTCTTCAGCACCGTCTGGCAGGCCGTTAGGGGCTTTTTCAACCGAGGTTTGTCTCTTGGTTCGCCGAGTGTCGCGCTGGCGGCCGACAACGATAATATAACCGCTCTCCATGTTGTTAAAGTATTTGACAAAGATAATAAATATTTAGGCAATGCCGTTTACTGGCCCGGCTCCACTAAGACCTATACCGTCAAAAGGGATGGAGCGACGCTCGGTGTGGCAACAACTAATAACTTCCTAGACCTGACTGCCAAAGAAGGCACCAATTATTCCTACAATGCCAATCAAAAAACCGGCAGTGTCATTGAGACGCTGCCCGGCGGCTTGCCTAATATTACCAACCTTCAGGCGAAAAACATTGCCGTTACTCAAACGCAAGCCAGCGTGGAAATAAGCTGGCTTACAAAGGGGGTCGCATCAACCTCAAAGGTTCGCTATGGTTCGATATCCGGCGCCTACACCCAAGAGGCAGCCAAGGATTCACTCGACGAGAACCATCGTGTTATCATCAATGCCCTAGACCCCTCTAAGGCATACTTTTTCCAAGTAACTTCTACTTCAAATAGCGGGCAAGCGGCGACCAGCCAAGAGCTGTCCTACCAGACGCCTGATTCCGCCAAAGTTAAGTCCGTTTTGGATGTAATCATCGAAGCTCTGGTTAAGGCGTTTGGCACCTTGTCGTTATGGCTGCAGAACTAGTTTCTTGCCGAACCAATATGGTGAGCTTGCCTGCCCTGAGCTTGTCGAATGGGTCGAACCATTCGTGCGATTCGAGTGCTTTATCGCTTTGCTATCTCGTCATTAACTATTTTAGCGATGTCGTCGTACGACTGGAAATTAGCTAAGCGATTATTAATGTAGATGGTGGGCGTGCCCTGAACGTTGAGCTTATCCCCGTCTTTGAAACCGTTCTGGACAATTTCCTTGTACTTATCGGAACCTAAATCACTTGCGAATTTGTCGACATCGAGATTAATTTCACCGGCGTATTTCTCAAGATCGTCGATTGATAGCTTGCTTTGATTGGCGAACATTTTATCGTGCAGCTCCCAAAACTTCTTGTCGCCGCCCTGTGCCGCCGCCGCTTCAGCCGCTTCTCCGGCCTTTTCCGCGTATTGGTGATTAGGAATCGGAAAATGACGGAATACTAACTTTACTTTGCCGGGGTTATTGTCAACAATTTTTTTTAATTCCGGGGCTGCCAAACGGCAGTAGGGGCACTGGAAATCGGTAAAAACAGCGATTGTTACCGCCGACTTAGCGTCGCCGTAATAATGGGGTTTGTTCCCGATAACCAGAGACTGGTCTTCTTCCTGTCCCAAGGACGCGCCGCCCTGTGCCGCGCCGGCGCTATTAGTAGAGCTTTTTCCCTTATCATTCGAGAGTACTATTGCGCCGCCGATTATAAGCGCAGCGAGGATAATTACAACACTAAGTGACCTCATTTGGCCTCCAAAACCCCCTGATATGCCTTGTTACCTCCGCTATGGCTTGTTCGAGTTTGCCTTCTCTATTTACTATCACCTTGTCGCACAATTTTCTCATCTCAATTTCTTTTTGAGCGATTTTTAAGCGGGTGCTTATCACATTATCAGGCATCCCCCGTTTGCGCAACCTTCTTTCGGTATCTCGGGGAGTGACAAGCAAAAATATTGTCAAGCAGTTTTTTCCATAATACTCCTTCAGCGCTAGGGCGCCGTTTATGTCGGTTTCAACGATGACGGTGCGTTTCGGATATTTTTCTATCTCGCTTTTTAGCGCGCCGTAGAGAGCGCCATTATAAACGTTACGTTCAATTATTTCGCCATCTCGCCAAAGTTTCTCGAACTCATCTCGGCTTAAAAATATCCGACGGCTGGTTTTTGAGTCATCGGGGCGCGGAGTACGGGTAGTGGCGGTCTTTGCCCAGTAGAGATTGAGTTTTTTATTACCCATGAGCCCGCGGATGACGCTTCCCTTGCCCGATCCGGAAGTGCCGCAGATAACAATAATTTTATTGTGTGTAGTCATCGGTTATTAATTGTCATTGCGAGCTCCCCAATGGGGGGCGAAGCAATCTAAATCAAATATTCAGTCCCAACTCCTTTATTGTATGCTTCATATCCTCAAAGAGCGGCGCCTTAACACTTATTATCTCTTTATTTTCCGGGCTGCGAAAGGCCAGTTCTTGCGCGTGCAACATTTGACGTTCGATGCCTAGCTTATTGCTTAACCGCCTACTTAGTTTAGTAGCATAATCGCGGTCGCCCAATATTGGACAACCAAGCATTTTGGCGTGAAGCCGAATCTGGTGGGTTCGGCCGGTTAGTATAATAAATTCGATCGCGCTTATCGGCTGACCGTGATACTCGCCAACAGACAATACTCTATATTTACTCACTGCCTTTTTAGCATTGCCCGAAAAGTCAATGAGAGTTGATTTACGGCCAACTCTGTTTTTGGGGTCGCGCGTTACAGCCGATTCTATTTTCCCCGCGGACTTGTCAGGGGTGCCAAAAACTAACGCGAAATACTTTTTGCTAGTTTTACGGTCGTGAAATTGCTTTTGTAGGTATTCTAACGCTTGGGGTGATTTGGCGAGAACCAACGCGCCCGATGTATCGCGGTCCAGGCGGTGAACTATACCCTCTCGCCCTGCTACCGGCCAGCTGATTTTCGTAGTATCTTTCTGCGTTAGCCACCACGCGGCTACTGTATCATGTGTCTTGTGCCCGAGCAATTCGTGTACCAAAACCCCCGCCGGTTTATTTATCACCAAACAATAGTTGTCTTCATAGAGCATGATGTAAATATCTTTATTCATTACCTGGTGGTGAATGACTTGACAAACAAAGACAATAGTGATAATTTATACTTAATCACTATGAGAGGACTAGCAAAGGGTTTTGTCCCGCGCGAATGCCTCTCATTTTGTATTCTTAACTCTATCTTTAAAAGACGCAATATTAACTATATAAGGAGCAAACTCCCTAAGAAGGGATGAATACTTTATACTTGGGACGATAATTTTATCGAGCTTCCTTTTCTTTCTAAGATATTCTACAAGACAGTAAAAATCTCCATCACCAGATACGATAATAGCTTTTTGGTATTTCGAGAACTCAATCATTGCATGAAGCACAAGCTCCGCATCCACATTTCCCTTAATTGGCTTAGTATTGCTATTTAATTCAACGGTGGGCTTGTAGATAATAGTATATCCTGATTTTTGTAAATATATGTAAAGGTTTTTATTTATTGGAATATAACCAATAAAAAGATAAGCCCTTTCGACATTATATTTGTCCTTAAGAAGTATCCGAAACCTGGCAAAATCTAATTCCCATCCTTGAGATTTCACTCCAAGGTTTAAGTTTTGGCTGTCAATAAAGGCAAAAACACGTTTATTTCTCATTATTCACGTACCTCTCTCGATTTCCTTGATTTCCTCCTGTTCAGCGGATTTTATCTGGCTGGCTTGGTCAATTTTACCGGCCAACTGTGTATAGTTTGTTGTCACGGTGTCAAGCGTGTTGCGAGCGTTGATGACATGGCGACCAAGAATACCCAAACTGTCGCCCATCTTGCGCGACTCCGACTTCATGCTTTGTAGCATCTTAAGGATTTGCGTCGACATTTCATTTATGCGCCGTCCCTCAAGTCCTAGCATGATAGTGCGCAAATAATAAAAGAAGGTGCTAGGTGAGGCCAAGATAATTTTTTTGTGCGTAGAGTACTGATATAGGTCGTGGAGGTCTTTGTTGTTTAGCAGTTCAAAAAAGACGCTCTCGCTGGGTAGGTACATAAAGGCGAAATCAAGCGTACCCTCTTCGTGGCCAAGGTATTTTTTGGCGATGTCGTCAACGTGTTTCTTGAAATCCCGTCTAAATTCACGCAAGTGCACTGTCTTAGCTGGTTCTTCGTCTATCGAGATATAGCGGTTGAAGTTTTCTAGTGGGAACTTAGAGTCAACCGGTATGATACCGGCATCTATTTTAATGGCAATGTCGACTATGGCGCCGGACTTAAAACGGTGTTGCGAGGTATAGAATTCTTGCGGCAGTATTTGCGCGAGCAAATCGTTAAGTCCCTGCTCACCCAAATTGCCGCGCGTCTTAGGCGCGCGCAAAAAGTTTTGAAAATCTTTAAGTTGTAATCCGACCTGTTGCATGGAACCAAGCTCTTTGTTGACGGCGCCTATGACACGCGCCGCGTTGTCGAGCCGCTCGCCGATGGCGCGGTTGGTAAAGTCAATCCTTTCCTGAATGGCATGCATGTTTTGATTGAGCATTGCCAGCGCCTCGCCATTTTGCTCCTTGGCCGGTTTTTTTGAGCGAAAAAACATTAGCGCCACAAAAGTAAGCACGGCTACCAGCAGTCCCAACAATATTATTAGTAGAATTAATAGAGTATTATCCATAGAACTATCATAACCGAAAACTTCTAGGTCTGCACCTCATATCCTTATTAAATAACCGAGCTACCATCTCGTAGGTGTACTTTATCTAGTAAGGGTGCTACGTACGAAGCCGATTAACCCAAAGTCCACCTACGAGGTGGACTTTTGCCGGTTAGGCGGAGCGGAATTTGGAGGGGCAGATGGGCTTAAAGGCGCACCAATGGCACTGATCGTAGCCGGGGGTGGCGGCGAAGTTCTGTTTTTTGATGCCGCTTGCGACGCGTTCGATGCTGGCTTTGGTTTTGTCGATTTCTTTGTCGGAGAAATTATGGCGCGCGACTATTCCCGACTCGACGAAGTAAAGGGCGACGGTTGGCCGGTGGCCGTTGATGGTTTCCTCGGCAAGAGAATATATTTGCATTTGCGTTGATTTCCGGACGCGCTCCAACCCCTTCTTCTCTTCCTTGACGTCAGACGTTTTGAAATCCAAAATCAGCTTCTCCCCTCCTTCGGTAAAAACCGTATCGAATCGCCCGCTGATTTTCACGCCATCCGATGGGAACTCAAATCTCTCCTCAACCGCATCGACCGCCCGCGCGGCCTTTTCTTCGCGCTCATAGAATGCGTTTAATGTCTGCTCGCCGACGATTTTTTTCTGTTCCTCGTGCTCGCGTGTTACAAAGTTTTCAGTGCGCCAAGCGGCCCGGTACGCTTTGACTAAGTCGTCAATACTAGTCGCGGCTTTTTTCAGTTTTTTGGTGAAGTAGAGCCCAATGGCCTGATGAATGGCGTTGCCGTAGGCGACCTCCCAGGCCTGCGTGATAGGAATTTTCAGGATATGGATGTAGTCAAACTTTTTCGGGCAGGTTAAATAATCGTCAATCTGGTGCGCGTTGAGTTTAATGCCTTCTGTCTTATAAAACAGCGTTCTCACTGCCGCCCGTTTTTCAACTGCTTCAAAAAGAGACAATCTATCAATAATTTTGGATTTTGGCGTTTGGATTTTGGCTTTGATATTCCCTAGCGCCTCATAGACAAATTGTGAAACCTTTTTCTCACGGCTGCCCTGGCCGTATTTTTTTGCGACCGAGAGATACAAACGCTGTTTGGCGCGGGTAAGCGCCACGTAAAAAAGCCGCCTTTCTTCCCGCAAGTGTAAATCTTTGCTCGTATTATTTGCGCCTAGGTGGTGAGCCGAGCCGAGCCATAATATTTCTGGTATGGGGATGGCGTCTTGGCGGTGGCGGCTGGGGAAACGGTCGCTTGATAAACTCGGGATGAAGACAAAAGGCCACTCTAAACCCTTGGCCGAGTGGACGGTTGTGAGCACAATGGCGTCTAGTTCCGTGTCTAGTTGAGACAGCGCTGGATTTTCGCCCGCTTCAGCCAGTAAGCGCAGATTAGCGACAAAATTCATCACGCTCGGATTGTTAGAGGCGCGCACAAAATTTTTTATTTTTTCATAAAAAGCAGCGATGTTTTCTAGGGCAACCCTCGAAATAGCGTTGTTTTCCCCTGCCGCGTCGAGTTTTTTTAGCACTCCCGTATCTACTAGCCACATATAAATTACTTCCCCCACGTTGCGTTCACGCGCGACCTTGGAATATTTTTCAATATCGTTATGTAGTCGAGCCAGCTTAGGTGTTTCTTTGGTAACGATAGTGGCCATGTTCTCGCGTGACTCAAGATTGCCGAGGACGTCTCGAAAATGCGCGTTACGCCGCCGCACATAGCTAGTGATGGCGGTCATAGCTAGGATGTCGACATTGTAAATATCGGAAGTGGCGAGATAATATAGGGACAAATAGTCGTCATAATCGGTTAGTACCCTTGTAAAGCTTATGAGCAGCCGAACGATGGGCTCGTCATAGAGTCCGCTGGCGCCGCTGGCGATGTAGGGCAAGCCGGCGGCGCGTAGTTCTAGGATAAACGGGTCGGCTTGGTTATTGGCTCTAGTTAAGATAGCAATATCATTGTATGACGCGCCGCCGGCCACCAACTCGCCAATGCGCTCGACGACCGCCTTCGCCTCGCGAAAATCATCATCATAAAGATTGAATTCCGGTGTTGGCCCCTCGCCAGAGCCCAATAGGCGCTTGTCAACCTTGGCGGCAATTTCCAGCCGGTCGGGATTGTTGTGCTGGATGAGGCCGTAGGCGACATCCAATATAACCTGGGTACTGCGATAATTCTGATTGAGCGCCGACACCCGAGCGCCGCGCCAGGTATTTTGAAAGTCCAATATGTTCTGCACCGCGGCTCCGCGAAACTGGTAGATCGATTGGTCGTCGTCTCCTACGACTGTTATATTTTGGCGCGGCGCAGTGGGGCCGAACATTAGTTTGACGAGTTCGTTTTGGGCGGTGTTTGTGTCTTGGAATTCATCGACTAGAGCATATTCAAACTGTTTTTGGTACTTTTTCAAAATGTCGGGGTGTTCACGTAAGAGTTTGATGGCTAGGTTGATCTGGTCGCCAAAGTCAATCTGGTCGTTCTCTAGCATCCACTCTTGGTAGTGTGTATAAATTTTAGCGATTTCTAGGTATTTTGCCGCGGCTATTTGTTCTTCGTCGGAGGTTGTTTTTTGAGCATTGGCGGTCGCGAAGGCCAAGTACTTTTCTGGCGAAATGAGTTCATCTTTCAGGCGGCTGATGTGGCTGACGATAGCCGCAATATTTTTTGTGGGGCCGCTAAGAGGACGCATGAGCGTAAGACCGACAATGTCGAAAAAGCGTTCCCGTAAGAACACAACCTGCTCGGGTTGGGTCAATACTTGAAAGTTTGGGCTTAATCCAACCTCGAGCGCGTGGTCGCGCAACAATCGGTCGCCAAAAGCGTGAAAGGTGGAAATCCAAGTATCGACATAGCCGTACGGCACCAGTTGGTCAACTCTGGTTTCCATCTCGCCAGCTGCTTTGTCGGTAAAAGTGAGAGCCAGAATATGGGAGGGTGATACTTTTTTCTCGCCAATAAGCCACGCAATTCGCCTGGTGATAACCGTTGTTTTACCGGTTCCCGCGCCGGCAATGACTAAAAGCGGTCCCTTGCCGAAAGTGACCGCTCGTTTCTGCTCCTTATTTAGCCCTTGAAGTATATCGTCCATTTGCCGTGTCCTTCGATGTTTTTTCTACACCCTATCCTAGAATCTCGGCGCTTAATACTTAATTCTTAATACTGTCTGAGATTTTCTGTTTCAGTTGCTCTTCCGATAACCCGCCAACCACCTGCGACTTTACTTGACCACCCTTGATGACAAACATAGTAGGAATGCTCATAACGTTAAATTGAGCGGCGCTGCGAGGATTTTTATCAACATCGATGGCGACAACTTTCAGTTCATCCTTCATCTCATCAGCAATTTTTTCTACAATCGGTTTAGTCATGCGGCACGGACCGCACCACGTCGCCCAGAAATCCAGCAATACCGGCTTATCGCTCTTCATAACCTCGTCCTGATAATTCGCGTCTGTTGCCTCGATGACACTCGCTCCCATATTATGCCTCCTTTAGGTTTGTTTTTATTCGGTTGAACGCGACTTGATATTTTACGCGGTGAATATATAGTTCCGTCGCGCCAAAAAATATCATAGTAAACATTAAATCGCCAACAAGGGTCCACTTGGCGAAAGGCAGTGCTAGCAACATACAGCTCAAAAGGCCCGAAAAAGTATGCGGGTACCAATTACCCGCCACCCAGACGCCGAAATTTGTTATGAGATAGAACGTCGCGCTGCAGATAATCGCGCCGCCGGCAACACGGTACCACCTCGGCTGTCGTGCTACACGGCCCCCGAGCCATGCGTTAAGCAAAAGAGCGCCGTAAACAAATACAAATGTCCTGTGAAACCCTAAAAATATATCGCTTACTAGCATCACAATCATCGGCGACACGTACTTCATAGCTCCCGTAAAGTATCGTCCGCCATAGAAGGCCCCAGCCCCAACGGCCGTAAGGTTCGGTG
>CAYHTS010000018.1:0-11286 GCA_964359635.1 uncultured Candidatus Saccharibacteria bacterium
GGTCGTGTAGTAAATACTTTTACCGTACCTTCCTGTCCGTCAATCTTGAACCTAATCTCCGCGCCGTCACTACGACCAATCCAATTTCTTTGCATGGCGCATATTGCATCAGGCCAATCAACGGCACTTAACCCCTTCAATAATCTTTCAGTGTATTCAGTAACCTTGAAAAACCACTGTTCTAGGTCTTTTTGCGTTACCTGATGATGACAGCGCTCACAATGCCCTGCGACAACCTGCTCGTTCGCCAATACCGTCCGGCACGACTCGCACCAGTTAACCTTGGCCTTTTTACGATACGCTAGACCTTTTTTGTAAAGCTGAAGAAAAAGCCATTGCGTCCAACGGTAATACTCGGGTGTAGAGGTGTCAACTACACGAGACCATGTGTAACTTAGTCCAAGCGACTCGAGCTGGCGGCGAAAATTGGCGATATTGGTTCTGGTAGTCACTTTTGGATGCTGGCCTTTTTTAATAGCATAGTTCTCTGCCGGCAAGCCAAACGCGTCCCAACCCATGGGATGGAGGACGGCATAACCCCGCATACGATAATAGCGCGCGATAATATCGGTCGCTGTATACCCTTCTACATGGCCGACGTGAAGGCCATCGGAGGAAGGGTATGGGAACATCGCGAGAATGTATTTCTTTACCTTATCCCTAGTAGAATTACTTACTTCAAAAAGGCCAGCATCGGCCCATTTCTTTTGCCACTTTTTTTCTATTTCTCGAAAGTTATATTCTTCTGACATCAAATCCAGTTTATCAGGGTGGGGGAGAGCAGACAAGAGAAACAAACCACACCGACTTATCCACATTCGCTGTTACACCCGTTGAGCACGCAATTATCTGTTGTCAAGACGTTATAACAAAGTTATCCACATATTGACCTTCGCTATTTGTTCGGTCATAATACAAGTATTAAGCATTTAATACTAAGTAATAAGAGAGGGGAAAATGAACGCGCCGCTTACGAAAAAGCAAAAAGAAATACTTGATTATATCGGCGGTTACATCGATAACCACGGCTACGCGCCAAGCTACCGTGAAATAGCCGAAGCGTTCCAATACTCCAGTATTGCTACCGTCGCGGACCACATCCAAACACTTAGAGAGAAAGGGAGCTTAAAGAATGACTTTAACTCCGCGCGTTCCATCCAGTTGACGCCGGCATTTGAGGAGCTGCATTTTGAAGTACCGCTTGAGGGCAGTATCGCCGCCGGAGAACCAATTGAAGCCATTAGAACCAACGAGACCATTACCATCCCGCGAGATATGATGGGGCCGAATGTCTTTGCTCTGAAGGTTAGGGGTGACTCTATGATTGATGAGGGCATCTTGGACGGCGACTACGTCATCATCGAGCAGTTAAACAATCCCAAAAACGGCGATATAGTCGTTGCCCTGCTTGACGGCGAGAATGTAACTCTCAAAAAGTATTTTCGCGAGAAAGACCATGTCCGTCTCCAACCCGCCAACGGTCGCTATAAGCCCATCCGAACCAATAAGTTATCTATTCAGGGTAAAGTCAGAGGAGTCATCAGACGGTTCGCGTACTAAATGTAGTATAATGAATAAAGTAGCGCATTATTCCCAAAGGAGGGTTGTGGGTAAGAGTTTAGATATTGTTAAGGCGCCCAAGCAAAAACCGGTGACGCCGTCAACGGTGGCTGACAACACTCGCGACAGGCCAGCGGGCGAGTTTTTTGAGGGCAACCAGCCGGAGGAAAAAAGCGACCCGATGATTTTTTATCTCATCATTGGACTGTGCGCGATTGTACTCATGGTAGTTCTGACAGTTGTGCTCATCTACCGCAATACTCGAGCCGATAATTCTCCCGCCACTACGACCAATGCGGGTGAGGCGGCAACCGAGGATACTGCCTCGACAACCAAAACCGACCAAACCGTCACCGACACTACCGCTCCGGCCACCACCGATTCAACCGCCACGAGCCAAACTGCCGCGCAAACCCCGCCACAGGTTGACAAAGCCAGCGTCAAGATACGGATTGTTAACGGCAATGGACGCAACGGCGAGGCCTCACTTATGGCGCAAGCGCTTAAAGCAGACGGATTTACCCAAATAACCACCGGCAATGCCTTGAGCCGTTATAAAACTACGGTCGTGTATTATAACACCGGCAAGGTTGCTGAAGCTCAGGCGGTGGAAACAATCATTAAGGCCAAATATAAAACTAGCCTTCTCGAGAATCCCGGCATCACCAAAACCAACGATGTTCTGGTGGCGCTAGGGAATGAATAGAGAATAAGCAAGGCGCAACCTTTATAGCTGTTCGAGACCATTAGAGTGAACTATGCTTCAAATATTATTGCCCGTTGCTCTGGTTTTTGTACTAAGTTTTCTTGCAAATAGACACTTAGTCGCTCTTCTGCCTCAAAATATATATCTGGTTTTAATGTTTCCTGGAGTAGTCATACACGAGCTTTCACACTACTCCGTGTCCGTCCTAACCGGTACCCCCGTTCACAGTGTACAATTCTTTTCCCGCACTGGCGGACATATTGTCCATGGCCAACCGAAAATACCCGTCGTCGGGCAGCTATTTATCTCATTTGCTCCGCTGGTTATTGGCATTGCGCTTTCGGTATTTCTTATCTCGCACCTACCGATAGAGGCGGGGAATGCGTGGCAGCTCACATTGGGGAAATTCAAAGTTGGCATACCGGAAGTAACAGGGCATTGGGGTTTATTCGATTTCATAAAACTCTATCTGCTTTTTTCTATTATTATGACTTTAACACCCAGCCGGCAAGATATTACCGCTTCAAGCGCTGGCATAATAGTGCTTTTCATAGTGCTCTACATATTGAAGCTGAACGGCTGGCTCTACTATTCCTTCGAAGCAATCAACTTTTTATGGTATATTAATGCATGTTTAGCAGTAATAGTTCTAGGGGCTTATTTACTTAAATTAATACTGAACTTCAAGGGAGGGTAGTTGAGATATTGGATGGCGCGAATGAGAGCGTGGTGGTCCATGCGAACGCGCAAACAGCGCGTTGTTACGGGTATTATTGGGCTTATATTATTGGCTTGCGCTGTCTACATTCCCTTATATTATAAGTATAAGAATCTTAAGCCCGCCCGAGGTAACACCTCGGCTTCTTCTGTTGTTGATACTGAAGCTAAAGCCATATCTAATCTGGACGGTACGGAGGTATCATCATCGCTTGCTAACAGACACCCGCTAGCTGTTATTGTCGAAAACCACCCCGACGCACGACCGCAATTCGGATTGTTTGAAGCAAGTTTGGTCTATGAAGCGCTTACTGAAGGAGGCATTACCCGATATATGGCTATCTACGGCCCCAGAGATGCCGCGAAGATAGGGCCGGTGAGGTCGGCGCGGACCTATTATGTTGACTGGCTCTCGGAATACGACGCGTTTTTTGCACACGCGGGAGGTGCTCAAAACGCTCTGACGAAAATAGTTAAGGATAATATCAAGGACCTGCTACACAACCAGTCGGCGTACTGGCGTGAAACAGGTAAAGTTGCTCTCGAGCATACGCTTTACACAGGTACCGTAAAGCTATATCAGTACGCTGAAAATCAAGGGTATAATACTAAGGTAAGTAGTTTCCGGCCCTGGATTTTTAGCCGTGAGCTAGCAACCGCGCCACAGTTAGTTGCGGGAAGCAAGGCCACCATAAACTTCTCAAGTGCCGAATATCAGGTAATTTGGAGCTACAATAGCGCAAGTAACAGCTACGACCGATCGCTGGCCGGTGTGGCACACAAGGACGCGTCAACGGGGTCTCAACTATCAGCCGCTAACATTCTCCTACTAACTATGCCACGATCCTCGGTAGAATCAGCTGGAAAAGCGATATATTCAATGGAAACAACCGGTAGCGGCAAAGCAATACTGCTTCAAGACGGCCGCAAAGTTGAGGGTAAGTGGCAAAAAACCAAAAGCACGGACCGAACCATAGTTTTCGACAACGCAGGCAAGGAGGTCAGCTTCAAACCCGGCCAAACATGGATTGAAATCATCAATCCCGACGCGGTGACAGTTACGGTACAATAATAGTTTACGTGAATACACGCGAATCTTTACTCAAATCAACGCGCGAATGGCAAAGTGGCGTAGTACAAGCTTTAGCTTGCTGGGAACACTCGAATACGCCTTAATATCATACATAAATTCGTGAATTAACTAGCCACACAAAAGCCCCCGCGCAGCGGGGGCTTTTGCTGTCTATTGGGGGTTATTCCGACTAACATCTAACTCTTAACCCCTAACAGTTATATCGAGTTCATTACACTCTTGACCTTGTTGACATAGCTCCATGAGTGGTTGTAGTGAATAAGAGCATTATCAATGTCGCCGCGGTCCGCGCCATTGGCGGCCAAGTAGCGAGCGCCACCGTTTAAAGCGTCATGGACATTACTTATATCCTTGACGCCATCGCCATCGCCATCAACACCATATGAGCGCCACGTACCAGGCATAAACTGCATGGGTCCTTGGGCTCCAGCTGAAGAATGACGAGTCGCGCCCATTGATTTACCCGACTCAACCTGCCACACAGCTACTAGCAGTTTCCAGTCAATGCCATATTTGGCAGCGACCGATTGGGCAAGCTGATGCTTAGCTTCAACACTCGCATCGTACGAGCGCGCAGGGGTTGACTCACGAGTGACAACCTGGCGGGCCGAAGCGGCTTGGGCGGCCTCGCGGGCTTGGCGGTTGGCTTCAGATTCGCCAACAGTTATCAGTACCTTGCCTTCTTTCTCGACGAAAATGTTTCCTTCGAGTTTTAGAGGCATGGTAGTTATAGTTCTACCGGTTTCCGTGCTTACAACGGGCGCCTGGCTGACCTGACCGGCCACAACCATAGGCATAACAAGTGCAAGGAATATTTTACCTGTGCGCTCGCGGTAAGCTTGGATAGATTGTAATTTGTTTTTGAAGAGCTTGGTTGTTTGTTTTTGAGTGACACTAACCCACCTTAATAGGTTACGTTTCATTATTAACAACTCCCTTCCATCCATCCGGGGAGCGCGGACGACTAGTTCGCGCTGGTGATTAATTGAAAGAAGTTAATCCACAGTCCACACCCTCCGTCGCTTAATCTCTTGCAATATCCTGATTGCAGGAATTTGCAAGTAGATTGCGCTTTGAAGGGTTGTTTGAGTATGGACTGGATACTTCTCAAACAAATAATCTCCCTTTCAGGAGAAGAGAGTAGTATACCAAATATACGCCCGTATGTCAAGTACCCTAGCACGAAAATCGTTACATAGGCGCGGTGTGAAATAGGAAAATTATCAGACCAAATTCTAAAAAGTCGAATTGTCAGGGATAAAAACCTGTAGTGAGACCCAGTGGGGTCGAACTAGAATCATCTCCTATGTAATTAGTAGATGGCGGTAGCTGGTTAAAAAATGAAGTTTGATATGGCCTAATGGTGATGATATGATTAAAAGATGGAACAATGTATATTTTGCCAGATTGCGGAGAAGAAATTAAAAAGCGAGATCATCTACCAAGATGATAGGGTAGTAGTATTTAAGGACATTCTCCCCAAGAAACCGATTCACTGGCTGGTCATACCCAGAAAACACATTGACAGTATCGGTGGGTTAGAAGCGGAGGATATAGAACTGGCGGGGCATTTCCTTTTGACCATTAAAAAGCTGGCCGCCGAGCACGGCTTCGCCGACGACGGCTACCGAGTGGTTATCAACACCAGAACTCACGGCGGGCAAGAGGTGGACCACCTGCACCTCCATGTGCTAGCCGGCGAGCCAGCTGGACCAATGGTCTCCAATAGTTAACCGCTCTGCACACTTCCGAAGTGTACATTTAGCTGGTTCAGGATTATGGGGTTTGGCAATAATAAGGGGTTTATTGGAAGCAGTGCTTCTGTACGAGTCAATCCACGAAATAGTTCTCGATTCGCCACTAGTGTTAGCGGCTCCCTCGAACAGTATTATCAAATTCAGACGCAAGCAAGGATATGATAAGGGTCTGATTGATCGAAAGGTGTTGAATCGTATTGTGAAAAGGAGTATCGTTTGTATTTAGCAGTAGCATAATAATAACCCAAGGAAGTGGGTGAGCTTATTGGAAGAAAGACGAGGATCGGGTGAAAGTTTTGAGGTAATCCTTAGAAAGTTCTCGCGCGAAGTGCAACAGAGCGGACTTTTAAGTGAAATCAAAAAACGTCGCTACCGTGAAAAAGATATGTCGCGCACCAAAGTGCGCCAAGCCGCCATTCGCAAAGCGGCACGCAAACGAGTGAAGAGAGGGTACTAAAAATTCCTAATTTCTAATTGACCTAATTTCTAAAGCAAACCGTATGAAAATTACTGAACAAATCGACGCAGAATTGATGGGGGCAGTTAAAGAGCAAGACACCGAAAAGGCGACGATTTATCGTACGATTAAGTCGCAGTTAAAGAACGCGGCTATTGAGGCGCGGGGTGAGCTTGACGACAAGCAGGCAATGGATGTTTTGCGCAAGGAAGCCAAGAAACGCAAGGAGGCCATGGAGCTCTATCAAAAATCAAACCGCCAAGACCTTGCTGATAAAGAAAAAAAAGAACTCGAGATAATTGAAAAGTACTTGCCAGCCGGCATAAAGCCCGAAGAGTTGAGCGCCATAATCGATAAGGCAATCGCCGATACGGGAGCAAAAACCATGGCTGATATGGGTAAAGTAATGGCGACAGTCAATAAGGAAGTGCAGGGACGAGCCGACGGCGGTGAAATTGCCGCCCAAGTAAAGGCAAAGCTGGGTGCTTAAGTATATGGAGCTAGACGTTACCAACGAACTAGAGCAAAAGGTTCCGGTATCGCCAACAATCATCAAGGGGTGGCTGACCGATGAACTCAAAGAACAAGGTCGAGATACTCGATACTATATCGAGATAATTTGGGTTAGCGAAACGCGCATGACCGAACTTAACAAGAAATACCGCCGTATGGATACGCCGACGGATGTCTTGAGTTTTCCGATGGAAAACAATAGGATCAAAAACGCATCAAATGCCATCAAACCGCTGGGGAGCATCGTACTCTGCTTGGACGTTATAGCCAAACAAGCCAGCGACGCGCGCGTAGCTCTTGAATCCGAGCTAGAAAAAATGGTCCGGCACGGTCTACGACATCTAGTTGGTATTCATCATAACTAGATTTGAATTGTATTATTGGATATTGTAATAGTAGCCGGAGGGAGGTGAGCCCGTTGGAACGGAAGGATGTAACGGTTGTTACAACCTGGGGTATCTTCGTCCCCAAGGCGGTAATGGATGACGATCCTCGAGAGCAGGCGGCAAGGAAGCTTGCGGCTGGCTGGATCGAGGAATGCCGGAGGGCTGAAGCCGACGCTTGGAGAAGGGGTCACTTATCGTTTGCGCAGCGCGTCCTACTCGGGCGTTAGGCCCAGGAACACTCACAACCCAGCGCATAGCACCAGGCGCTGGGTTGCTGGTCTATAAGAAATTGAAGAATTGCGTTATAATGATTAGGAAGGTTCAAGAACACTACTAAGTGAGGGTGGTTTTAATGCGCAGCGTTCAGGACAAAATATCGGTCGGGGTTGATATCGGTACTCATAAAATAGCTATCTCTGTTGGGCAGGTCAGGGAGGGATTGATCAATATAGCCGCGTTGGCCTCCTCGCCGAGCGCCGGTTTAAGGCGTGGCCAGATTATTGACCCTGAAGAGGTGGTTAGCAGTTTATCCGCTGCGATTGAGGACGCCCAGCGCATTAGTGGTCAAGAGATTACGAATGCCATCGTGGGCTATGGCGGCGTCGGCATAAGTACGACGTCCTCTAGGGGTGTGGTCGCCATCTCTCGTCCCGACGGCGAAATCAACGAGGAAGACATGGAGAGAGTCATGGAAGCCGCCAAATCCGTCGCTCTGCCTCCAAACCTTGATATCATTCATCTTTTCCCGACAAATTATACTATTGACAGCCAAGAAAACACCAAGGACCCTCGAGGTCTTCGTGGAGTAAGATTGGAAATAGACGCCTTAACCATCGGCGCTCCCGCCGCCAACATTCGCAACCTAACAAACGTTGCGAATCAAGCCGGCATTGACATTAACGCCATTGCTTACAATCCCATCGCCGCCGCTCGAGCGATACTCACCAAAAAACAGAAGGAAAATGGTGTCCTGCTTATAGACATAGGCGCGGCAACTACCAGTATGGTCGTTTACGAAGAGGGTGATATTATAGATGCCTTTGTCATACCCATCGGCTCAAGCCACATTACTAACGATATTGCCATCGGCCTTAAAACAACGCTCGAAGTTGCCGAAAAAATAAAATGCCACCACCTGAACGCCGACCCCGACAAGGTAAAGGAGACGGACAGATTGGATCTAAGTAAGATTACCGAGCACGAGGACGAAAAGGTATCAAAGAAATTCATCACCGAAATTGTTGATGCCCGTCTCAAGGAAATATTTACCCACGTACGCAAAGAACTTAAGCGGATAAAACGCGATTCGCTACTGCCAGCCGGCGCGGTTTTGACCGGAGGGGGCTCCAAGCTCCCGGGAATTATCTCTCAAGCCAAAGACAATCTTCATTTGCCGGTACAGCCGGGTATGCCGATCATAGAAATTGGTGCAACGATTGACAAACTTGATGACCCTAGCTACGCTACAAGTATTGGGTTGTCACTGATGGGGCTTGAGATGGATAATGCCCCGGACAATTCCAGGGTCGCAAGATTTGACATAAAAAATATTAAACTAGGAGGGGTAGTAAATAGGGCAAAAAGTATTTTCAAGCAGCTATTGCCCTAGATAAGGAGCTACCATGTCCGATATCCACTCGGGCGAAGTTGATACGTTCGCGAAAATAAGAGTTGTAGGAGTAGGGGGCTCGGGAGGCAACGCGTTAAACCGCATGATTGAGGCGCGCCTTAGGGGCATAGAGTTTATTGCCATCAATACGGACGCGCAGGCATTGGTCCACAGTTTAGCGGGGGTGAAGATTCAAATAGGCAAAGAATTGACGCGCGGCCTGGGCGCTGGCGCCAATGTTGAAGTTGGCCTAAAAGCCATAGAGGAAAACAAGGAAGAGGTTTTTGAGGCGCTAAAAGGGTCTGATATGGTGTTTGTCACCTGCGGCATGGGTGGCGGCACCGGTACCGGTGCCGGTCCATACGTTGCCGGTATTGCTAAGGAGCTCGGCGCGCTCACCGTGGGTGTCGTAACGAGGCCATTTAGCTTCGAAGGGCTAAAGCGCAAGAAAGTCGCGGACCAGGGCATTGGCGAGCTGGCAGATAAGGTAGATACACTGGTGGTGATACCCAATGACCGCCTACTGCAGGTTATTGATAAAAAAACATCCCTAAATGACGCTTTCCTAATTGTTGATGACGTCTTGCGACAAGGTGTCCAAGGCATATCGGACCTCATAACCCTTCACGGCATAATCAACGTTGACTTTGCCGACGTCAAGACCATCATGCAAGATGCCGGTTCGGCGCTTATGGGCATAGGCCGCGCTTCGGGCGACAACCGTGCTATAGAGGCGGCACGCGCCGCTATCGATTCGCCGCTCTTGGAACTCTCTATCGACGGCGCTCGTGGCATCCTCTTCAATATCACCGGCGGTCCCGACCTCGGCATGTATGAAATTGATGAAGCCGCCAAAGCCATAACAGAAGCGGCCGACCCCGACGCTAACATCATCTTTGGCTCCATCATAGACGATGCTATGAGCGGAGAGGTAAAAATTACCGTTATTGCCACCGGCTTTGAAACCAGCCAAAACTTCACTGACGAAAAGCCGAAGCTCCAGCGACCAACTCCGGTGGGCGGTTACAATCAGATACCGACACGCCCCGTTATGGAACCCTTGCGACCCATGCAAGCGCCAACGGCAAGTGAAGAGCCGGCATCCGTCGCCGACGAAGACGAACTCAAGGAGGACGAACTGGAGATACCGGCTTTTATCCGAAGGAAGCTGAAGTAAAGGGAACAGGTCGTAAGTATTAAGAATTAAGTATTAAGATTAGAAGGGAGCTGGTAATGATGCCGGAAAGAGTTGGTTTTGGACCAAGGCCAGTTGAACCAGTTATGCCCATCGCAACGTCCAGGCGTGTTGGTAAAGAGGAGCAACAACCACCCAAACCGGATGTAACCAGTCATGATACTCTCGATGAAGAATCGCCGCCAAAAGAACTCTCTGACGACTCCGAACATATCATTTCAACCCGCCGCTAACGCGGCGGGTTGCCAGTTATTGTACCATTCCCCGTATTACCGTGCGGGTTGATAAGAATATCGCACACCATATAATCGGAAAGGTGTGTGATTGTACGCGTTTTGCTGGGCTTGACACAAATACTATATGTTGTGGTTTAATGATTGTGTATCATCAACATCTAGTATATTTGCGCTCTCGAGGAGGGGAAGTGGAGTGTCCAAAATGCCGCCATCATAACACCGCCGTTATCGACTCTCGCGATGTCGAGCATAACTCCGTCCGCCGCCGCCGCGAATGCGAAACCTGCCGCTACCGTTTTACTACTTACGAGAAGGCAGAGCCGGTGAAGTTTATGGTGGCAAAAAAAGATGGGAAAGTAGAACCTTATCAGCGCCAAAAAATGATACGTGGCATGCGCATAGCCATTGAAAAAAGGGGAATCGGCGACGAAATCCTGGAAGAAGTTGCCGATAGAATAGAGCAGAAAATTATCTCGCAAAACCAGGACAGCGTTCCAACGACAAAAATAGGGGATTTGGTCGTCAAGGAATTAAGGCAACTCGACGAAATCGCCTATCTAAGATTCACTTCGGTTTACAAGGAGTTCAAAACCCGCCGCAGTTTCGAGAAGGAATTAGCGAAGTTAAACGACGGTTAAATCGCGCGAATCACGCGAATGAGACGCTAATCTCACACGAATGCAAACAAGAAGAGTTTAATATTATTGAATTGCCACAAGGAGGCAGATGCCGTATAGCGAACCCACTCAAGCCCGAACCGACTACGAAGAAGATATCTTGTCGGTATTGGCAAAAAAGGTGCCACCGGCGCCTTCTGTAGCCGCGAGACCCAAAAAACCAATAGCACACCACCGCCCCACGCAACGGAAAATGAAACCACGAGGCATCGAAGTTGAAAAATACTTCACAAAAGATACTAAGGGCAACCCGCTCGACGCCATTACTTACGAGAAACGAGACGCGCGCATAGTCAACACCGACGGCTCAATTATCTTCGAGATGACCGATGCCGAAGTTCCTTCCGAATGGTCGCAGATGGCATCCGACATTGTCATTA
>CAYHTS010000019.1:0-9607 GCA_964359635.1 uncultured Candidatus Saccharibacteria bacterium
CTTAGCAATTTTCCTAAGCGCAGAGTTCGGCTTCTTGGGTGTCGTGGTTGAGACCTTAACGCATACACCGCGCTTAAAGGGGTTTGATTTCTTTGAGACAATTGGCTTATTTTTGAGATAGTTAAAGCCACGCATCAAGGCAGGCGCTTTGACTTTCTTGACTACCTTCTTGCGACCCTTGCGGATAAGCTGATTAATAGTTGGCATGGCTCTTATTTAGATTTCCTCAAATTAAAACCCGTTCCAGCGGGAATGGGCTTACCTATGATAACATTTTCCTTCAGCCCATGCAACCTATCAACGGCGCCACGCGTCGCGGCCTCTATAAGAATATTGGTCGTTTCTTGGAAGGAAGCGGCTGAAAGAAAGCTGTCGGTTTTGAGTGAAACACGGGTAATACCCAATACCATCTGCTCATTGACAGGCAACTTTTTCTTCGTGCTTAAGAGCTCTGCATTGATTCTATTAACCTCTCGTACGTCTACTAGTTGCCCGGGAACCAGCTCGCTTTCTCCTTCATCTAGAACACGATATTTACTAAACATTCTACTGACTATGAGCTCGACGTGTTTGTCGTTAATCTCCTGCCCCTGCGAGGCGTAGATGTTTTTTACTTCACTGATGATATATTCCTGCGTTATAGCATTACCACGCAATCTTAGGGACTGCTCTAGGTCAAGATGCCCTTCGGTTAAGGCCTGACCGGCGTTTATCATATCACCCTTCTTGACAAGAATGTTTACTTCCCCCGGAACATCATATTCCTTAATTACCGGCTCACTCGCCGAGACGACGACTTTGCTTTTCTTCACCGCTACTTGGCCCTCTATAGTAGAGCGTATTGCCTTTTTACCTTCAGCTGTCGCAACTACCTGCTTGGGTTTAAGATAATCGCCAGAGCTTAATTCAATCTTATATTCGAGCGGTATATCTATCACTTCTTCCTCTTTATGTTCCGATATAACCTTAATAATTTTCTTACCTTTATGGGTAATTATGTCGGCCTGCCCACCTATATCCGATACTGTAGCCGGGGTACGGGGTGACCGCGCTTCGAATAGTTCTTCCACGCGTGGCAGACCAGAGGTGATATCGACTCCCGTTACACCGCCGAGATGGAATGTTTTCATGGTAAGCTGAGTGCCCGGTTCTCCGATGGCTTGAGCGGCTATGACACCAACGGTTGTTCCTGGCACAACCAGAACACCCGTTGCTAGATCGTTACCATAACATTTTTGGCAAACACCCTGATCGCTCTCACAGTAGATAACCGAACGTACATTAACTTCATTCAAGTCCCTATGGTTGATAATCTTTTCTACTTCGGCTTCGCCTATAACCACACCTTTTTTAACCGATACTTTACCCAACCTCTTAACCTCTGTCGCAAGGACCCTACCAAGTAATCGCTTCTTAAATCCGTCAATTTCCGATTCGTCTGTAGGACGTCTTAATGTTAGATATAGTTTGGTCTTACAGTCCAAATCGCCAACAACAACATCTTGAGCAACATCAACAAGACGACGTGTCAAGTATCCGGCATCTGACGTACGGAGGGCCGTGTCCGACTTACCCTTACGCGAGCCGTGAGTAGAAATAAAGTATTCAAGCACCGATAGGCCTTCCTTGAAGCTTGATTTGATGGGTAGCTCTATAATTTTTCCGGCGGGGTTAACCACATTACCCTTCATTCCGCTCATTTGAACCAGCTGTGTAACGGAGCCTCGAGCGCCAGAATCAACCGTCAACCATACTGGGCTGTTTCTGTCAAAGCCGTCTATCATCTGTTTCTCGATGGTATTCCTAACCCCGATCCAGACCTCAATGGTCTTAAGCCGCCTCTCTTCGGCGGTTATAAGACCCATATGGTATTGCTTATCAATTTCCTCGACTTTCCCCTCGGCTTCGTAGATAATTCTGGGTTTATCTGTTGGAGTATAGATATCGTCCATTGAAATCGTCACGCCGCTTAGAGTCGCGTGGCGGAAACCGGTCTCGTTGATTTTATCCACTAAATCAGCCGTCTCGTCTTGGCCCCTTTCCTTAAATACGCGCGCAACGACTTTCTTAAGGTTCGCAGAGTTCATGGGAATATTATGATAGCCAATCTCGTCAGGAATAACATTGTTAAATAGTATTCTTCCGACACTTGTTTCGAGAATCTTTTCGCCACTCGAGAGTTCTTTGACCTGCGAATCGTTCTGCGAAACAATATCATCAACCCTGACGAAAATCTTAGCGCGCAGATGAAGGAGACCCTGCTGATATGTCATTATTGCTTCATTTTTTGACGCGTAATATTTGTTTGAGCCATGTGCGTCCGTCGCGTAGCTAGTTAAATAGAAGCAACCCATAACGACGTCGAGACGAGGCGATATAACAGGTTCGCCCGATGCCGGCTTTAGCAGGTTTTTGCTAGACAGCATTATCTCTCTTGCTTCTTGTCGGGCCTGGGTACTTAGCGGGACATGCACAGCCATCTGGTCGCCATCGAAGTCGGCGTTGAAGGCGTAGCACACTGAAGGGTGAATCTGTATGGCCTTACCTTCAATGAGTACCGGCTGAAAGGCCTGTATACCTAGGCGATGGAGTGTTGGGGCGCGGTTAAGCAACACGTGATACTCTTTCGTCACCTGCTCAAGTATATCCCAGACAATCGGTTCTCGTTTCTCAATTATGCGGCTGGCATTCTTTACATTGTGGACATAACCATCGTTTATTAATCTCGATATTATGAAGGTCTTAAATAACTCAACCGCCATAACTTTTGGCAGACCGCACTGATGGAGTTTTAGCTTAGGTCCGATGACAATAACCGACCGACCGGAGTAGTCGACTCTTTTACCTAATAGATTCTGGCGGAATCGGCCTTGTTTGCCGCGCAATATATCACTTAACGACCGCAATTTCCTTTGCGCGCCAGTCGTGGCAATGCGGCCGCGTCGCGTTGAGTTATCGATCAACGCATCAACTGCTTCCTGTAACATACGTTTTTCGTTACGGCATATAACTTCCGGCGCGCCCTGCTTGATGAGGCGCTTTAGACGATTGTTGCGATTAAGGACGCGTCGATATAGGTCATTTAAGTCACTGGTTGCGAAACGTCCACCGTCCAACTGGACCATCGGACGTAAATCTGGAGGAATGACGGGTAGCCGCTGCATGACCAGCCATTCGGGCTTTATTTTCGCGCGTTTCATATCGTTATAGAGCCGTAGGCGGCGAACAAGCTTTTTACGATTCGGCCCGGTATTTTCAATCGTTTCTTTTTCCAATTCTTTAATGGCGGCTGTTAAGTCAGTATTTTTTAGAATTTCTAGGATGGCCTCGGCGCCAATTCCGACGCTGACAATCTGGCCATATTTCATTGAGAGTTCATGGTACTTGAGTTCGGATATGATCCTATTTTTTGTCAGATATTCAATCTCCTGCTTGCTGGAACGGAATGTTTCGTCGGCCTTACTTCTGGCCAGCGGGTTTGCCTTTATATCCGGGTGATTGATGATTTCCTTATATTCGCTCTCGAGTTGCTCTAGCGCGCCTTTTTTAACATCATCGTTTACCTTCAGCACAACAAATGACGCGAAATATACCACCGACTCGATTTCACTGACGGGAATATCTAGAATTGTGGACAATATGCTCGGCACGCCATGCAAATACCACACATGGACAACCGGCACCGACAAATCGATGTGTCCCATTCTTTCGCGTCTGACCGACGACCTGGTAACCTCAACCCCACAACGATCGCAGACAATACCCTTGTAGCGTATTTTTTTATACTTGCCGCAATAGCATTCATAATCTTTGACAGGACCGAATATACGCTCATCGAAAAGTCCGTCGCGTTCCGGCTTTTGAGTACGATAATTAATCGTTTCGGGCTTGGTAACTTCGCCAAAAGACCAGGATAATATGGCATCGGGTGAAGCTACCGATATTTTAATCCCTTCAAAGTCGGTAGGTATGACATTGATTGGGGATTTGCTGGGGTTCATCGAAGCGTTAGTTGGGTAAGCCATATTATGCTCCTTCCTTATCTTTTTCTTCCTCTTGGTACATATCTTCGGGTTTGTCAGCGTGTCCTGTTAAAATTTCCGTTAGCGCCGCGTCTTCCTTTACCTCTTCATCGACCGCCGGTTTATTGTTTGTCTTTTCAATCGCTACTTCTATCTTTGATGTCGGCAGTGGCTTTGGTGTATTGGGCCTGGAGTCCTCTTCCCGAACGGCCTTATTGCCAATCAGCTCAATGTCAAGACCTAAACTTTGCAGTTCTCGCACCAAAACCAGAAAGGATGCCGGAATAGAGGGTTTTTGTATGGCTTCATTCTTAATTATTGACTCATATGCCTTGCTACGACCATATACATCATCCGACTTAATGGTAAGCATTTCTTGAAGTGTATGGGCGGCGCCATATGCTTCCAGCGCCCAAACCTCCATCTCTCCGAAGCGTTGGCCGCCAAACTGCGCCTTGCCTCCTAGCGGTTGTTGGGTAACCATTGAATAAGGTCCAATTGAGCGAGCGTGCATCTTGTCGTCAACAAGGTGTAAAAGTTTAAGCATATATATGCGGCCAACCGTTACCCGCTGGTCAAATCTTTCGCCTGTTCGTCCATCATAGAGTTCTGTTTTGCCATCTTCGGATAGGCCGGCCTTCTTAAGCTCCTCCTTAATACGTTTGAGAGGTACGCCGTTAAAAACCGGGGTGGCAACCTTGTATCCCAGTTTTTCGGCTGCTAATCCCAAGTGAGTTTCCATTATCTGACCTAAGTTCATACGCGAAACAACACCAAGCGGGTTAAGAACCATATCGACAGGCGTACCGTCTGGCAAATAAGGCATATCTTCTTCCGGAACAATGGCAGAGATGACCCCTTTATTGCCATGGCGACCCGCCAGTTTATCGCCGACTGAAACTTTACGAAGTTGGGCTACTGATACTTCGATCATCTGATAAACGCCTTCCGGCAACTCATCGCCCGAACTCTTATTAAATACCTTAACCTCAACAATTTTTCCTCGTTCGCCATGAGGCAAGCGTAATGAGGTGTCTTTAACGTCTTTGGCTTTTTCACCAAATATAGCGCGCAGGAGCTTTTCTTCGGCCGATAGCTCGGTCTCTCCTTTAGGGGTAATCTTTCCCACTAGAATATCCCCCGCCTCTACTTCAGCGCCGATACGCACGACGCCTGATTCGTCTAGATTGGCAAGAGCGTCTTCACCAACATTGGGAATATCGCGCGTTACCATTTCGGGCCCAAGTTTGGTGTCTCTTATCTCAATAGGATATTTTTCGATGTGGATGGACGAATATGCATCTATTTTTAGCAATCTATCGGAAATAACTATAGCATCCTCATAGTTCATACCCTGAAAAGACATAAAGGCAACGAGGATGTTTTGACCGAGCGCCAGCTCCCCTTTATCCGTACCGTAGCTATCGGCAAGACAGTCGCCTTTTTTTACCGCGTCGCCAACTCTGACTATCGGCCGCTGGTGTATGCAGGTACCTTGATTGGAGCGCGAAAATTTCACTAGAGTGTATTTCTTTTCTTTGGCTCCAGCACGAGTCGGTTTGGTAATAATTTGATTCGCGTCAACCTTTATCACCCTGCCGTCCTCTTCCGCGGTGACTATCTGACCGCTCGCCTGTGCCGCCTCACGTTCCATACCCGTACCAACAATCGGTGCGGTTGGCTTCACCAGTGGTACAGCTTGTCTTTCCATATTAGAACCCATGGAGGCACGAGTCGCGTCATCATGCTCGACAAACGGGATGCAGGCGGTCGTGATACTAACTATCTGCTTAGCAGAGACGTCCATATACTCTATATTCTCTACCTTCTCAATTCCCGGCTCGTCACCCTTGCGTACAACTGTGCGTTTATCGAGAAAATTGCCTTTTTCGTCAATTCTTGTTGAGGCGGGCGCGATGATTGTTTTTTCCTCGGCCGCAGCGTCTAAATAAACAACTTTATTCGTCAATCTCGGCTTTCCACTTTCCTTAGACACCACAAGATAGGGCGATTCAATAAAGCCGTAATCGTTAATGCGCGCATAGGTCGCCATATAACCAACCAAACCAATATTTGGACCCTCTGGTGTCTCAATGGGACAGATGCGTCCGTAATGAGATTCATGAACGTCACGAACTTCAAAGCCCGCTCTTTCACGTGACAATCCGCCGGGACCAGTCGCAGAAAGAGTTCTTTTGTGCTCGAGTTCCGCTAGCGGGTTTGTCTGATTCATGAACTGCGACATCTGACTTGATGCGAAAAACTCTTGCATCACAGCGGCTATAGGACGGCTATTTATTAGCTGCGACGGTGTTACGGTCGCCGGATCCAGGACGCTCATACGGTCCTTCGCTATACGCTCCATCCTAAGAAGGCCGACGCGCAGTCGTCCTTGAACTAATTCGCCTACGGCGCGAACCCGACGGTTTTTTAAGCTATCAATATCATCCGCGCTCGCCATCGGGTCATTGTTTAATCTTATTAGTTCCTTGATAACCGCAACAACATCCTCAAGGCGAAGGAGGCGATTCTTGGGCGCGTCGCTGGCATCGGTACCTAAACGGCGATTCATCTTGTATCTGCCAACCTTACCCAAGTCATATCTCTTGAAATTTCGGAATAGGTTGTCAAGGAAGGTTTTGGCCGATTCGGGAGTTACCAGGTCCCCGGGTCGTATTTTTTTATATACCTCAACATACGCATCTTCCGGTGACTTAGTAGTATCTTTGGCTAGGGTATTCTTAATATACGGGTGATCTATGTCGTCATCGACATCTTTAAAGGCATTGATAATTTCCTGATCGGATTTGAGTCCAATGGCTTTGAGAAATACTGAAACCGGTATCTTCCTCTCCCTATCAACCTTAACCGTTAAAATATCACGCGGGGAGGTTTCGAATTCCAGCCAGGCGCCGCGATGAGGAATAATTTTTGCGCCAAACAGCTTGCGACCACTTGGGGCATCGGTCGAAACGAATAGAACGCCATATGACCTCACTATTTGACTGACGACAACTCTCTCGATACCATTAATGATAAAAGTGCCCCTATCAGTCATCATCGGAAAATCACCGAGGAAGACATCGGCTTCTTTCTTTCTGCCACTTTCCTTATATGTAAGCGATACGCGGCATTTGAGGGGCGCCCTGAAAGTTAAATTCTTATTTCGTGCGGTAATCTCGTCGGTTTTGGGCTTATCCAGGTAGCAATCACCAAACTCCAGCGTAAGATTCTTTCCGGTAAAATCTTCTATTGGTGAAATCTCAAAGAGAAGTTCTTTTATACCCTCTCTAAATAGCCAGTTGTAGGAGTTTATTTGAACTTCTAGCAAGTTCGGAATAGGGACATCAACCAGCGCCTTAGAAAAAAACTTTCTTCCGTTATGTTGGACCTTCATTGTACTCCTTGCAACACAAAACGCGCCTAAAACTAAGACGAGCAATTGCTATTGCCTTTTTACAAATTTAATATATCCACCCTAACCCTATTACCGATGAATTGCAGTTCGGCCTATCCACAACTCATCAAAAGACCGATCAAACTTTATTTAAGTTTACCAAAACATTATAGCTTGTCAACACTAGCCAACTTCGACAAAAACTCTCTTCGTTAGTCGTCCCGTAAAACCGGTAGTTTTCCTAGCAGCGAAGCTTACCTTGCCGTCCGTGCTCGCTAGGATTGAATCGTCTTTGGTTTGCGTCGCACCGACGCCGGCGTGATACTTGGACCCGCGCTGACGCACTATGATATTGCCGGTCCTCACTTTTTGACCAGCGAATATTTTAACACCCAGCCGTTGCGAGTGGGAATCTCTACCGAGCTTAGATGTGCCCTTGGCCTTTGTATGCGCCATAATACTAGAATAAATATTTTACTATAATAATATACCTTTGATAGAACGTAATGTCAATAATGTGGTGAGGGGGCGAGCCGGTATCTGCTCGCCCCCTAACGGACTTAATCAAATGCGCTAGATTCCTACACTATGACTGTATGACACCTCCCCTTCTGTATACATCACCACGACGTTGTGCCGCTCGGCCTTCGGCTAGGTCGAGGCCGATGCGCTTCTTCCGTTTCATTCTCTGCGTTGCCTTCTCGGCTTCTTCCCGACGCCGTTTCGCCTCGCGTTGCCTTTTCCGATATTCCCGCGACACTGCTCACTCCTCCTATAGGTGCGGAACTTGTAGCTTGCATCATCGTGGCTCTCTGCCGACGGCGATTTTTGCGGAACTTAATGACAAGGAGCAACTACGCCATTTTGACATTACTAAATGTGGCCTTTCATTGCGATTATACCCTAGCATCGGTCTCCGCGCTTCCGTAGAACAAGCTTTCGAGTCCAGCGCCCGCCTAGACTCGACCGTCTAGTCGAGGCTGGAAGCCCGAAGGGTAAAGTTGGAAGCTTGTCGGTGACAAGGTAAACCTTGTTCTACGAGATACAATACGATAAATCATGAACTACAAGTTACATTTCGTAATTCGAGGATTTAAACTATCAAATTACCTCTTCTGGAGTTATGTCGCGGTATTTTCCGATTGGCAAACTTGAAAGTTTGAGTTTGCCTAGGCGAACGCGGCGGAGCTTCATAACTTGCAAGTCAACCATCTCCGCCATCTTTCTAATCTGCCTATTCCGCCCTTCTTTCAATATGATATAAAAGGTAACCTTTCCCCCCAAAAACTTCCAGCCGTGTATCTCCGCTGGTTTGGTTGTGTACTCGCCAATATTTATGCCCCGCGCCATTTCGCGAAGGCGGGTCGCGTCCCAGTCATCCACCAGCGGTAAAGCTTCGATATAATATTCTTTTTCTATATGATGGCTGGGATGAGTCAGTAGATTAGTAAATTCACCATCGTTAGTTAGTATCATTAACCCTTCAGACTCTTTGTCTAGTCGGCCGACTATATGGACACGAGGGTGCTTAGGCACCAAATCAACTACCTTATACCGCGCGAATGGGTCAAAGGCGGTTGATGTGTACCCTTTGGGTTTATTGAGAGCATAATATACGTGCGTACGGGGAAATATTTTATTGCCGTGAAGAGTTACCTCATCTACGCCCGGTAGTACCGTTGTCGCCAACTCGTAAATCGTTTTACCATTAACCCTAACATACCCCGCCCCGACCAGCTCTTCAGCTTTTCGTCTCGAGTATTTAGTTGAAAGTGCTATATATCGGTTAAGTCGCATAGGATACTTTAATATTATTAACCTTGAATTTCTAATTTGTACGCCGTAGGCCACGGTTTACCGTGACTGAAACAAGCTAAAGCTTGTACTACGGAACTCTTTCCTTGTAGGCCACGCTTTAGCGTGTCTGAAGCAAGCTAAAGCTTGTACTACGAACCGTATTCCCGTAGAACAAGGTTTACCTTGTCTGCCTCAAGCTAAAGCTTGTACTACGAAATGTAATGATTGTTTATTTCTTGCTCTACCTTAATCTCTGGAGCAGGCTTCTGCCCGTCATGCTCTCCGGCTTATTTATTCCCATAATCTCAAGGATAGTCGGGGCAATGTCGCAGATTGAATTACCCGACTGTATCATATCAGCCAGGAAACCGCTCTGCGTATAATAACCTTC
>CAYHTS010000019.1:9617-11116 GCA_964359635.1 uncultured Candidatus Saccharibacteria bacterium
CAGATATCAGGTTTTTTCGCTTATCCTCGGTAACTAAGATAAATGGAACGGGGCTATTGCTGAATTTTATCAGACCTGTCTCTCCCATCTCCGGTCCGGCATGCGCCGAGCAAACTATGGCCGCCCCTCCGATTTTTAAGGCAAACTTTACTATTCGCGCAACTTCCCTATCAACATAATTAGCGGCCGATTCAACCTGTGTCAGACCCTCATTTCTGCCGGCAATTGCGATCAGCGGTAACGATACAATAGTAACGTCGTACGACTGGATGGTACGACCAAGATCGGTTACCATCCTACTAACTACTCTGGCCAGGTTACTAAGGTCGGATGAACTTTTGGCCATGGTCAGTTCAATACCGGACGGTAGGTTGTCATTATAACCATTGAGATATTTTAGGTATTCCTTTTCAACCACCGAGGCAATGTTAAGATTCACGCGATATTTATAATCCGATAGAATATTAAGCAAGTGTGTATCGGTCGGCTTTTCGTTGTATCCAATCCTAACTTGAGAGCTAATATTATAATTTACGAGAGTGCCACAACTTACATTCCGGCGCCCAAAGTATTTCTTATTTTTCGCGGGGTTGGCAATAATTTCGGCAAGGCCATTAATCGGTTCCTGCTTAATGTCGAAAAAAAATATATATTCCGTGTCAGAGCTCACAGACGAGTTGCTTTTAGGATGTTCTTCCAATCTAACAGGTGACAGCTTGCTTCCCCGCACCTCTCTAACGCTCGCTGAAGCTAGATAATCGTTTAAATTTCCACTTATATTTTTGCTGGGGCCCCTAATGGCGTCCAATATCGCGGATTGGCCGGCATCCATACCGGCGACACTGGCGATATAACCATTTTTCAACTTTCCGAGTTCGTTCCTAACGGCAGGAAGCCATTTCTCGTGGCCCCCAAGACCGCTATCGTCAATAATAAGGTGGCAGGCAATAGAGGCAATATTGCGCAATTGCGCTAATTTCAGTAGGGCAAAAAGGTGCTCTAGATATGAATAGTGCCTTGCCGATGATATATGACCGATCAGATGAAGTGTGCGTCCTTCTCTGGCGCAATCGCTAAAAATATGGTTAATATTCTGATTGCTGAAAAAACTCTTATTTTCTATGGCCTCTGTTATAAGCGCCGGTGGTTGCTGAACCGCGCGACCCGTACCGACCGTCTCGTAAGCTACAACGGGGTCATCAACACTCGCGTACGCTCCTCTTAGGTATTCGAGCGACTGGAGGGCAAGGTGGGGGTAGTTATGCCAATAATAATTAAGGTTGGGAATACTGCGCTCGTTTATACCGCGACGCCTTAAACTAACATCGATGCCCCAGCCATCGACCATAGCTATTATTAATGGTTTGTATAATCTATTGGGTATTGGCATGGGCTGCTGTATTTATTATTAAGCTATGTCCGCTCATTTCCCTGGGTTTAGATAGGCCTAGTAAGGACAAGACAGTCGGCGCCACGTCAGAAAGCTTACCTTCGTCTGT
>CAYHTS010000020.1:0-10419 GCA_964359635.1 uncultured Candidatus Saccharibacteria bacterium
GCCCTGGAGTCAGGCAAATACCGACACTCCATCCAAGTCGCATTACAAATCGCTGAATTCTTTGAGCTACCCGTAGAGTTTATTTTCCGCTGCCAACCGGAAGAAGGTGAGCAAATTAAATCAGTTAAACAATTCAAGAGGGGAGGTGAGATAGTAATGGACCAAGATATAACGTCCTGGACCCCTTGGCGAGAGATGATGAATATGCGCGATACCGTCGACCGGCTTTTTGATGATTCGCACGTATCGCTGTCTCGACCTCAAGATATGAAGTACCCCGCGATTAATGTTCGCCAAACCCTTAAAGAGGTTATCGTTGAAGCGGATGTGCCCGGGATGAAAGAAGATGAGATTGAGATTGAAATCGCCGAAATCGCCGTCTCGATTCGTGGTGAGCGCAAGCATGCCAAGGAGATAAAAAAGGAAGATTATTATCACCGCGAAGTGAGCTATGGCAGTTTTACCCGTACCGTTAGTTTGCCGGCCGAAGTCGATGCCTCCAGCACCGATGCCAAATTGGAGCAGGGGACCCTGATTGTAACTCTGTCCAAGAAGGAGCCGAAGGCCTCTCGCACCATTAAGATTAAACCCCGCCGCCAGTCCTAAGGCCGTTTGAGATAGGAGGCGCCTTGTGCTATGCTACTATTAGCTATAGGGAGGCGGATGGTTACAGGCGCCCGTCGAGGGCTGACATTAATTGAACTCCTGATTATTATGGCCATTATCAGCATGGTGGCGGCTTTGATATTGGCCGGCGTTAGCCGGATGAAAACCAAGTCGCGCAATGTTCAACGGATTGGCGACCTCACGACCATTCAGCAGGCTCTTGAAAAGTATGTCGATGAGCATAATTATTTACCACCAACGACCGGAACGAGTGGAAGTTGTGAAACAAACGGCGCTTATTGCCGCGAACAGCTTGACCTTAACAGTCCGATAGCGAAGATATTAATCGAGGGAAATTATCTGGACAAAATACCTTCGCCACCAACCTTTTCCAGTTCCGACCATTATTATTTTAGTGAATGGGGCGGCAGTACCAATGAAAACCATATTCATTACGCTCTGGAGAGCCATCTTGAGCCAGGCCGTATCAATGGGGATTTTTCGCCGGTGGGCGTTGATGTAAGTAAACTGAATTCATGCTTAAACGCCAAATTAAACGACCAGCATTATTGCGTCGGCAATTAAATTGCGTGGGCTTGAACGGCAAACGATATAGCTATATTCACAAGGAGGTATTATTTCTTTTTTCTTTAAAGCGAAAAAGTTAGATATATCAAGCGGCCGTTCAGCTTTCGCGGTATTTCATTCTGACGAGGCCGCTCGGCTCGGTATCCACCGTGAAGACCGTCTAGCGCTACATTTTGACCGCCATCGGGTTGATGCCATTGCCGATTACAGCGATAAGGAGGTAACGCGCGGCGAAGTAGGCCTATTTAAGGAAGTTTGGCAGAATGAGCACATTCGAGAAGGTGAGATAATTGAAATAGAGTTCATCCAGCGTCCGCCGTCAGTAGAGGCGATCAAGAAAAAATTACTAGGTAAGCCGCTCGAGTACCATGAAATATATAGCATTATCGACGACATAGTAAGAGGACGGCTAGGTGACATTGAAACGACCTATTTTGTGGCAACGGGCTTTAATCAGCCGTGGTCTATCAAGGAACTTTGTGGCTTAACGCGAGCAATGGCCGATACCGGTGAAAAAGTCAAACTACCCGGCACCGTTTGTGATATCCACTCCATCGGTGGTATGCCTGGCAACAGAACAACCATGTTGACGGCGCCGATTGCCGCGTGTCTCGGTTTGACAATACCGAAAACTTCATCGCGTGCTATCACGTCTCCGTCCGGTGTGGCGGATACTATGGAATATTTAGCAAAAGTGGACCTAACGACCGGCGACATAAAGAGAATCGCCGGAAAAGTCGGTGCGACACTGGCGTGGGGCGGCAGTTTGAATATGGCGCCGGCTGACGACCGAATATTGCGTATGTCTTACCCACTGGCGATGGAGCCGTACTCTAAGATGATAGTTTCAATTATGGCGAAAAAAGTGGCGATGGGCATAAAATACTTTGTTGTGGAGATGCCGCTTGGGCCTACTGCCAAGGTTCGCTCGATGGAAACTGCCAGACAGCTTGAGCATAAATTTCGCCAAATCGGTGAACATTTTGATATGAAGGTTAAAGTTGTGAAATTGCGCGAAGTTGAGCCGCAGGGGCACGGTGTCGGTCCGGCGCTTGAAGCGCGCGACGTCATGCGTGTACTTCAACAAAAGGATACACGGTCACACACGCTAGAGCGTACTGCTTTGCGCCTGGTAGCGTATGTGGCGCAACTTACGGGCAAATATCGTTTTCGTCGAGCCTATAAACTGGCTAGAGCCGCGTTGCAGAGTGGTGAGGCGTGGCGGAAGATGCAAGAAATTATCAAGGCACAGGGGCCTAATATTAAGCCGAGCATTGATTCGGAGGACTTGATTTCATCTAAAACTCTAACTCACGTAGTTAAAGCGATAGAGCGTGGCACTATAACCGCGGTGGATAACTATGCCATAACTGACATTGCCCGTAATCTTGGCGCGCCGGTCGATAAGCAGGCGGGGCTTTATTTGCACAAGCGATACAGGGATAAGATTAACCACGGTGATGTTCTTATTACGCTTTACGCCGAAAATGAGCAACGGCTTGAACTCGCAAGCCGCGCCCTTAAGAAGATTTCAATATTTAAGATCAGCTAGAGAAAAAATTATTAAAGTTTGTAAAGTTAGATACTTTATAAACCTTATGAACTTTACGAACCTGATAAACTTACTCTTAACGATGCACGTAAACTGGTGTGCCGATTGGCGCAAAATCGTATGCGGCTTGCGCCGGTCCGACGCCAAGACGTACACAGCCGTGTGAGACCGGTGTGCCTAGGTGGCTTTCACCTTCTTTGGCGCCGCCCGGCCACTCCGGCAGTTCATGGATGCCATGGCCTTGGTTGGTGAAGCCCATCCAGAAAGGCATATAGAGTCCGTATTTCACAGAATATGCGCGCGGTGATTTATTTAGAACACTGAATTCGCCTGAAGGTGTCGGCATGGACCATTTACCGCTCGATACCTGATAGCTGGCTACTAAATTAGTGCCGTCGAACAGGTAGAGCATCTGCTGAGCAAGATTAATCTCGATGTAATGCCCGGGATACTTGCCCGGCGTGTAGCCGGGGAAAACTTGTTCAGTGGTTGGCGCGACGTCGGCGACGCTTACTTGGATTTGAGCACCGGGGGTATTGTTGGTGATAACAGTTGTGATATCGACGGCAAGTTTTTTCTGGTCAACTGTTTTACCTACTCGACCTTGGTCCAGGGTCGCGCCGTCGATGGCTGAAATTTTTATTGGTTTGGCGACGACATTAACTTTCGAGGCAATATTTTTACTGACCCAACTATTTAATGCCATCTGGTCAATGGAGATTTTACTTTTCTGAAGGTCTGCCTGGTTTAAGATGCCGACCATGCTTGCAACATCCATCAAAGCGATCTTTGTGCCGCTATTAAGTATGGTGATCGAACTCGGCAGGTGCGCCGCCAAGTAATCTTTGGCGGAACTTATGTCAGCGGCCGCAACATCCGCGGGAACTTCATTAAGTTTCAGGTCAATGACTGGTATGCGTCCGCTGGGCAAATACGTAAGGAGTGTTTGCGCCGCATTGCCAGTATCAATTTTTGCCCCGGGCGTTTCCGATTTGACCACTACCTGGTTGTTTTCAACCGCAATCGAAGCATTGATCGGCGTTTTCTCGAAATCCTTGGTGTATTCGGTAATTTTTTGTTTAAAAACCGCCTCGTCTATCACAAAAACCGGTATAATTGAATTCTTTTCACCAAAAAGTGTCGCAAGTCCTGCCGGATTTATAACAGATTTCTTTGTCCGCTGAAAACTAACTGCCCTATCGACCGATTGGTTGATGTCAATGCTAATGCCTAGGTCGTTGGCACTCGCGGAGACCGATTCGCCGTTTACCTTCAGCTTGATGGTACCGACAACAGAAGGAGGATTCTGGCTATAATACTCAAGCGCTTGTCCTTCCGTAAAGCCGCTGACATTCTTGCCGAGTAGCGTTGTACCGGGTAGCGCCTTATCATTGTAGCCGATGCTGGCATATGTCATTAGGCCCACGAACGCCAATAGCAGGGCGGTAACTGAGAAGAGGTACCACTTCAAGAAACTCCCTACGCGGGTTCTTGGTGTCTTAATAGTTTGTTTGGTCTTCATAATAGTGTAATATTATTGTATCATTGATTTGGCTTTTTGGAATTGGGTACGCGTAGCTACCCACTACTCCATCGTTAACACTTGGGCTTCGCGGGACAAGATTGATTAGTTGAATTATTTCTTGCCCAGCGTAGCTCTAGTGCAAACTAGAGCGAAGTTGGGTGCGCGTAGCTCAACGGCAGAGCGGTTGTCTTATACACAACTGGTTGGAGGTTCGAATCCTCCCGCGCACACCATGGTTCGACTTCGCTCACCATAGGTGAGTGGAGGCGAGCCATTTTTGTAAGAGGAGGATGAGAAGTTTATCCTGAGCGAGTCCTCGAGCCGAAGGGAATCCTCCCGCGCACACCACAAAAAATTGCTTTCTGGTAAAAGGGATTTCATCCTCTTCTTACCAGAAGCGCAATCTCGTGGCGCTGCCACAATAAAATATGAGACACTACACATCTATAAACATCCTTCATATCAAGTAACTTTGATTGAGTAAGGATATCGAGACAATGAACCTCCGGAACGACGGAGTTTTTTTGAATCTCGAAAAGAGCGGCAGTAATAGCGTAGTTAGATATGTTGTACGCACGTATTATAGCATCTTGACTTTGGTGGGTAATTGTGTTATGATAATAACACGATGCACGAGCGTATTGTTAGTAAGGAGAGGGTGAAAGTTATTAAGAGGGTAACAAAAGCAGCTCTCCTTATTGTTCTCTTTACCGCCATCATTACGCTCTCGAACTCTGCCCGCCGCCCAGTGCCCGCCGCCCAAGCGGTTGATAGCCCTCTTATTACCATGACCAATATTGACCGACTAGCTGTCGGTCTGGAAGCGCTTTACCCGAATGTTAGGCTAAAAAATGCCGCAGTCGCGAAAGCGGAGGACATCCTTAGGGAACAGTATTTTGACCACTACTCGCCTGACGGCAAAAGCCCTTGGGATTTTATGGCTGAAAAAGATTATAAGTATCATCGCGCCGGTGAAAACCTAGCCGTCGGCTTTAATGATTTAAGCAAAGTAAACGACGCGTGGCTATCTAGTCCCAGTCATAAGGCCAATATATTAAATGAAAATTTTGAAGATATCGGTATTGGCATGAGCCGCGGTATACTTTGGGGAAGGGAGGTGGTGGTCATCGTACAGATGTTTGGTGAACCCTGATAGATAATAACCAACTAATAATATGTACGGGGGTACAATGTATTGATAATTATTATTCGACGCTTTCATTTGATAAAATGAAAGCGTCGATGTAATAGTTAGGGGAAGAATGAGTAAAGAAAAGCAGGCACAGCTTGTGGCGAAGGTAGTATATTTTATGGCGCTGGGGTATTTCGTTTACCTCATATATGGCGCTGTAACTTCTAATTACCGCACCACGCAAAAAATATCATCACTCAAGGCGGAGATTGACCTCTTAAACTCCGAAAAGGCATACATTGCGGATCTAAATGATTATTATGTGACCAATACTTATAAAGAGCTTGAGGCGAGGCGAAAGTTGGGTATGAAGAAACCAGATGAAAAAGTCATTCGCATACCCATCGACCCCGCTCGATTGTCCCAAATAGAAAAACGTGAAACCGTCAGCCAGCCAATTCAAGCGCCAGGAGCCAACGAGCCGATGGGTAATCCTGAAAAATGGCTGCGTTTTATACTGAAGATATAGGCGATGGTTTATAGGGATTGAGAGCAGAAATCGGTAATATAGTTGGAAAATACCTCTTGACAAGAAATGTCCGTACTATGTAAGTTGAATATACACGGCGGCGAATAACCCTGTAAAATTACTTCCTGTTTTATTCGAACTCCGTTCGTATCAAAACGGAGCGTAATCACGGGGTCTGCGCCCTCGACCTCGCTAGGGTCGGGGCTTGACAATACGACTCTAAGGGTACAACTTTTGGAGCACACCGACTAAACGCGGATAGTGGCGGATGGGCTGAAAGATGCTGATTGTCGCGGATATTTAATGATATCAACGCAAACAGTATCTCCAGCGCAACACTAATACGCGGGTAGTGAGTGGTGTGCTTTTTGTTTAGGTAGAACAAGATAGACCCTGCCCTGATAAAGGGTAACGAAGATAAAATTTAGAAATTTATAATTAACAAGCGGGGGGAGAAGGAGAACAGATGTTGAGGGAAGCTCTTGAAAAAACTAAGAAGGCGTTGGCTGGCGTGTTGCTGGTGGCGGTGGTCAGCCAAATGTCGCTACTAGTCCTGCCTGGCCAAGCATTGGCCGCAACGAGCATAAGTGGCGGCACAACGGATGAAATTGTCAATGGCAGTGGTGAGAGTTATATTTTATCAAACTTGACCCTTATATCTGAGCTTGATAACAATATTGAAACGACAAACGGAATAAAAATTGACATCAGTCATGTTACTCCTCTTTCTTCGGCTGTTGTCGATTTTGACACATCGGCGACAGTTACAGCTGAAGTATTTAGATCGGGGGACGGAGGGTTAGCAATAGACAACCCCCCCTCAATAACGGCCGATGATATTGAATTTACTGTGTCGGCTAATGCTAATGCAGATGACTATGTAGTAATTAGCGGAATAAAAGTGAAGGCGAACATAGGGGGCATTGATAGTAACACATACAGCGGAAGTGCGCATTTAAGAGCCAGGACTGGTGCTGTCCTTGCCTCAGTATATTCCAGAACCTTTTATGTGGATGCCCAGCCGCCCGCCATAGATAGTATTGTTTCCGACGCTGCAACGGCAGGTGTACTGAAAATTGGCGATTCAGTCAATTTTACGTTGCATCCAAGACATATTGAACCGAACGCAGTAATCAACGGTTCTTATAATGGTAGGGCGTTAAATTGGACAACCAACGATGGGGGTATAAATTACTCTGCTCGATATACTGTTGCGTTAGGGGATAGTGATCAAATATCGCCTCTTCAACTTGAGGATGTTGTATTAACGGACTATGCCGGCAATACCAGCCTGTCGTTCGATGGTAGTGATGTCGTAAAAACCATTGACGCTAATGCGCCTGGCATTCCGATAATCAATCCGATTTCATCTCCAGTTAATGCTACCAACCAAACAATAACTGGTACCGCTGCGCTGGGTAGTTTGGTTAAAGTGACGGGCGGAGCATTGCCTAAGGAACAGCAACTGGCTGGAGGTGTAACAGAATACTCGATTGAAGTTCCATTAACTCAAGACGCCAATAATAACCTTTCAGTGACGGCCACCGACGCGGCTGGCAATGTTAGTCAGGCCGCCTTGGCGACTATCGTTGAAGACTCGACCTCACCGTCCGTAACGCTCGGGACGTCGCCGAATGGGCAGGAGTTTGAGACGGGAGATACATTGGTCTTCGCGGGGACGACGGAGCCGGGCGCTCAAGTTAAGTTGGAAATATTTTCTGATGTGATTGTATTGCAAACGGTAGCCGATGCCTTCGGTCAATGGGGGTTTAGAGTGTCGGCGAGCGAGATCGGTGTCGGTACCCACCGCGCCCGTATTACCGCGACCGACGCGGCGGGCAATCCACTGGTTCTTGAAAATATTAACTTTAGAATCTTCACGCCGGTAGTTGACACAGCAGTAGCGAATACACCAGCGGAACCGGTGGTACTGGCCGAGGCGCCGCCGACTCCGTCAACCGCGGTACAGCCGGGTAATCTGAAGCCGACCATTACAGTCGAAACACCCGAAACATCCATCAAGGCGGCGGAAGACACGGCTGATGATAGTAGTAACACCTGGCAAACAATCATTACTATTATTGCTATTATCATCATTGCTTTAGGTGTCGGTACGGCTGGCTACTACGCTTACGAATGGTGGGCGACGAAAGGCGAGGGGGACACGGGTGGTGAAAGCTGGGATAATGATAAGGGTGTGGCTCTAGCCAAAAAAACAACGAAAAAGACCTCGAGACGTAAGAAAAGTTCACGACGCGGTGGCAGTTCCCGCTCCGCCGGTAGCAGGTGGTAGGGTAGCTGTGTGCTGATTAGGTAGCATTGACCCGCTCCGCCACCTTCGAGGTGGTGGAGCGGGTGTTTACGTAGTGCAAGGTTCACCTTGTCAGCCCTAGTTGAGGTTAGCGCCTCATTAGCTGGCCCCAACCTTGACTTGAGTAGAATATAGTCATATAATACTAGTGTTATCCAGCTAAGCTTGGTTAATAGCCCTTTGATTTGTGCTATGGCGCGGGATGGAGAAACGGCATCTCGCAAGGCTCATAACCTTGAGATAGTGGGTTCGACTCCCGCTCCCGCTACCAAACTTCGCCTCCTTAACGTCGGCTTCGCTTGGCGAGCCAATTATATAAAAGCGAAGTTTGCCCCGCGAAGCTTTAGCGAAGTGGGGCATCTGTAGAAAATAGAACTTCGCGTGGCGCGCCAAATATGGAAGATGAGAATAACTTTGGTATTAAGAAAAATAAGGAGTGTGTCCCGCGAAGTACCGACACAGTAGGGTCGTGGACGAAGTGGGGCATCCGAAGTGTTAATGTACTATGTTTATATTGTTGCTTTGGCTGGTGGAAAAAAGTACGTTGGTTTTACAAAGAATCTGAAGAGTCGTTTAGCAAAGCACAGGAGTACGCCAACCCAAACAACAAAAAACTATCCCGTCAAACAATTATTGTTTTATTGTGCGTTTGTGAATAAAAATAATGCTCTTTCTTTTGAAAAGTATTTAAAATCATCTTCCGGTTGTGCATTTAGAAAGAAACATCAATTTGATTAATATCCAATTCGATTGGCTGTGTAGCTCAGCCGGTTAGAGCGAGGGACTCATAAGCCCTAGGTCGGTGGTTCGAGTCCACCCACAGCCACCACACTCCGTCCGCGATTACATCGGGACTACGCGTGGCACGCCAAATATGGAGGAAGAGAATAACTTTGGTATTGAGATAAGTAAGGAGTGTATCCCGCGCCGTGCCGCCCCATAGCTTTATGCGGAGGGCGGAAGCCATAGCGATGTAGGGCATCAAAAAACTCAAATTCAAAATAACAATTATAAAACCATAATTATTCATTCTTCATTATTAACTATTAATTAACCATATGGCGGCACAGCCACAACAGCGCACAAGACAAATCATCTTCATTATCATTATCTTCCTTTTGGGGTCGGGTCTTTATAATATCTTCGGCGTGCCATACAAAAATGAAGCCAAAGAAGTGCCGCTAAGCGAGTTAACGGCGGCGCTAGATGAAAGCAGGGTTGACAAGATTGAAATTGATGGCGATAAGGTGACGGCATCACTCAAGGACGGCAGTACTCTAAAATCCTTCAAAGAGGCGGGGGTTAGTGTCAGCGAATACGGCATAACGCCGGACAGAGTTAATATTGACATTAAAAACCCCAATCGCGGCAGTATCTGGCCAACACTGATTTCGGTGATACTGCCGTTTATCCTGCTGGCAATTTTTATATGGCTCCTTATGCGTCAAGCCCAAGGCGCCAATATGAGGGCGATGAGCTTTGGCAAATCACAGGCGCGATTGGCGGGTAACGGCCGCAAGAAAGTTACCTTTAAAGATGTCGCGGGGCTGTACGAAGCTAAACAGGAACTGGTGGAAATCGTCGATTTTCTGAAAAATCCTGAAAAATACCGCCGCATCGGCGCGGAAATTCCCAAGGGAGTACTACTTATTGGCGCGCCCGGTGTCGGAAAAACTCTACTTGCCAAAGCGGTGGCCGGTGAGGCCGGCGTGCCGTTCTTTTCTTTGAGCGCTTCGGAGTTTGTCGAGATGTTTGTCGGTGTCGGCGCCGCGCGGGTGCGCGACCTTTTTCAAAAAGCCAAACGCAATGCTCCCACCGTGATATTTGTTGATGAACTAGACGCTATCGGCCGCCAGCGCGGCGCCGGTTTGGGTGGTAGTCACGATGAACGTGAGCAGACATTGAATCAAATTCTCGTCGAGATGGATGGTTTTGAGACCGATACGCGCGTTATAGTTATGGCGGCGACTAATCGCCCCGATGTGCTGGACCCGGCATTGCTTCGACCCGGCCGTTTTGACCGTCGAGTCATTCTTGATTTGCCGGACGTGAACGACCGGGAGGCAATTCTTGAGATCCACGCAAAAGGAAAACCTCTCGCACCTCAGGCGCGCCTCAGAGAAGTGGCGGCACGCACGCCCGGCTTCTCCGGAGCAGATCTGGCCAATCACATAAA
>CAYHTS010000021.1:0-10277 GCA_964359635.1 uncultured Candidatus Saccharibacteria bacterium
GGAGCCGGCGCCGCCAAACCACTAAAAAATTACAAATTTTTTAAAATTTTTTTACGGGTGGCGCGCCGCCGCGCCCAAACTAACCGTTTCGGAGCTCATCGAGAAGGTCTTGCATGAAAGCGGCTATTTCGAACACTTGAATACCAAGTCGCTTGAAAACCAATCACGACTTGAGAATATCGAGGAATTGCGTTCGGTGGCCGAGCGGCACAACGAGCTGGGAGAATTTTTGGAGAATGTGGCGCTGGTGAGCGATACCGATAATTATGACGAAAAAGCGGATGCTATAACTCTCATGACGCTTCATAGCTCTAAGGGGCTGGAATTCCCCGTTGTATTCATTATCGGTATGGAAGAGGGGCTACTGCCTCACGCGCAATCTTTGACTGACGCGAGCGAACTGGAAGAGGAGCGGCGGCTATGCTACGTTGGTATGACGCGGGCTAGGGATAGATTGTATTTAACTGCCTCTCGCTGTCGGTTGCTTTATGGTAATATGCAGTACAATGAACGCTCGAGATTCCTTGAGGACATTCCGAGCGAGCTACTCGATTTTATCGAGTAGCTCGAATGACTAATTTCTCCCGACGCCCCAATGGGGGTCGGGATCCCGACTTCCTTATTATTCTTTGTTAATGAAGCGTCGGGATAATCAAATCCCAATGATAAATAACCCAAAGCTGAAATTAATAATAATTATTATTTTTACGCTTAGTGTTATAGCGCCGAGAGACGCGCTTGCGGCGCCGAGTGTGGATGAGATTAGGTCTTTGCCGCCAAGCGAGATCGTTTTCGCGACGGTATTTAACTCAAGCGCCACTGAAGCTCTGGCCGCTGCCGGCCGTCCGCTCCAGGATAAAGATATCGTTAAAGTGTTTCCGCGGCTTGACTGGGGACTGGGCGGTAGGGTCGAGGTTTGGCGCGCGCCAACCTACATGATAGCCGACGGTCGCAAACAGAAAGCGGTGAGGAGTTGGGGGCTGACCGTCGGGGAAGTATTGGGTGATAATAATATTGAAATTGGCGAACAAGACATAGTATTGCCAAGTGCCAGTACGGCCGTGCAACGTGACATTGACATTCAAATTATTAGGGTCTCGCAAACGCAAATTACGGAAGCGGAGAGTATTGAATTTCAAACTATTGACCGCGATGACGCGACACTCGAACGAGGGACAGTCAAGGTTCAGGAGGCAGGCGAAAAGGGAAAACGGGAAAAGACATACTTGGTGAAACGCGAGGATGGGGAGGAGGTATCCCGAACTCTTATTGCCAATACGGTGGCCAAGAAGCCGAGCAATAGGGTTGTGTTACATGGGACTAAAATTATCGTATTATCAAGTGAATCGGGCGAGTCGTCATGGACGTTTGGCGTGACGGCGTCGCGCAAATATATAAAGGGAACGCTCATACGTGTCACCAATCTGGCTAACAGCAAATCGGTGGAAACCACCGTTGGCGGCTATGGGCCTATGTCGTGGACGGGACGCGTCCTCGACTTGAATGTTGATGCGTGGGAACAAATCGCCAAAGCCGGCGCGGGAACGACAAGTGTAAAAGTAGAGGAAATCAAGCAATAGCTATCGCTCGATCGCGTAAATCACGCACGCTAATCCGACCCCCGTTGGGGGCCGGGCTCGCGAAAAACTCTAAATTGGCACGCGAAATACGGATGTGTCATTGTGAGGAGGACCAATGGCCCGACGCGGCAATCTGAGTTGCAGGAGATTGCTTCGTCTGACCTCGCAATGACAAAAAGAGATAAGAAATAAAGATGAACAAGCTAGAAGTAGTATCGACACTAAAAAAACTAGGACTCAAACCCAACCATCTGAAGGGGCAGAATTTTTTAGTGGATGAAGACGTCCTACGGACGATGGTCGAAACTTCCGGGGTAGGGAGGGGGAGTACGGTGGTTGAAGTTGGGCCGGGGCTGGGAGTATTGACCAAAGCGTTGTTGGAGACCGGCGCGAAGGTTATAGCCATCGAACAGGAAAGACAGTTTGTCGCCTACTTGCGCCAGAAATTTGATGGCACTCCCCTCTCGGTAATCGCGGGCAACGCGGTTTTGAAGATACCTGAGTTGCAATTGCCGGAGAAATATCAAGTTGTGTCCAACCTTCCCTACAGCATTACTTCCCCGATTATCAATCTTTTTTTAACTCGCGTCTCCCCTCGCCCGTCGCATTTGACTTTAATGGTGCAGAGGGAAGTGGCGGAGCGACTAACGGCGCCGGTCGGTAGCGCCGAGCGGGGCATATTGACGGTGTTAATAGAATTACTCGGGTCGGCGCGGCTGGTCGCGCGCGTCTCGCCCGCCTCATTCCATCCGTTGCCGAAGGTAGAATCGGCGGTGATAAGAATAGGTCTCGGGTCTCAGGATTCAGGTTTTGGGGGGGAAGAAATTGAAAAGGTGATGTGGGTGGTGAAGGCGGGTTTTAGTAAGCGCCGCGCCCAAATTCGTAACGCCCTAAAACTCGGACTCAAGCTTAACGCCGATGAGGCGAATCGCATCTTGACAGAGAGCAACATTAACCCCACCCTCCGCGCCGAAGATTTAACAGTTGAGGATTGGCAGAGTTTAGCGAGGTCTTATCATCAATCATCTTCTTTAGTAGAATAAAGATAATGAAGATTTGGCCCACATTGCCCGGCATGCCCAAGATGAATCGTCGCAGCATAGGCGACTTTTTTGCGAGTAAAAAAGAAGGAGTGGTCACAGGAGCGGCCGATAACGACCCGTCCGGTCTAGTCACCTATCTGCAGGTCGGCGCGATTACGGGCTTTAGCCAGCTGTGGCTTCTGGTGCTTTCTACTCCATGCCTTATAGTTGTCGAAGAGATGTCGTCACGGGTCGGCGCAGTGCTCAAAAAGGGCTTGGGGCGGGTTTTGGTTGATCATTACGGCATGAAAATCGCCTTCTTCTTTATCGCGCTGGTGGCGCTGGCCAATATCGCAACTATTAGCGCCGACCTCGCTGGTATGGCAAGTATTTTAGCGATTATATTCAACATGCAGTCATATCATGTTTTATTCGTATTTTTATTGGGATTCATCACTGTCCTTGTATTACTGCGCGGCAATTATCAGTCCATTAGCCGTTACCTCTTTTTACTGACACCGATATTTTTGGCCTATGTCGTCAGCGCTTTCTTGGCGAAACCTGATTGGGCAGTGGTATTGAGCGACACTGTTCTGCCTAAAATCAAATTCGACCTTAGTTATTGGTCGCTGGCAGTCGCTATGCTCGGTACCACCATTACTCCCTATGTTATGTTTTGGGAAACGACTGAGGAGGTAGAGGAAGGGAGAAAAGTAACCGAGATTGAGACGAGTAAGATAAGCATTCGCACAGGGATGATATTTTCCAATATTATGGCGGCTTTTATGGTGATTCTGGCGGCGACCGTTTTGTTTGGCCGCGGCGGCGCGATTGAGGACTTGCACCAAGCAGGTGAAGTATTGCGGCCGGCGCTCGGCAACGCATCTTTTGGTATGTTTTCTCTTGGCATATTGGGGGCAGGGCTTTTAGCCGTGCCGGTATTGGCTTCCACCACCGCCTACATGATAGCCGATACTTTTCGTTTTAAAGCGGGTTTGGATAACCGCCAAGATCGAGCGCCGGCATTTTATATGGTTATATTACTGGCAATACTTGTGGCGATTGGTGTATCGGCGGTAGGCATAAATCCGATCAAGATGTTAATTTCGAGTCAGATATTGAATGGGTTGGTGGTGCCGTTCTTGATCCTAGGAGTTTACCGCATTGTCAATGACCGAAAATTAATGGGACAATATATTAGCAGTTGGCGTTCCAATTTTGTAGCGGTTTTAACCGTACTGGTGATAGCTATCGCTGACTTTTTTATGATATTAGGGTGGTTTAAGTAGCGGATAAATCACTCGAATCACTCGAATCAGAAACTCGAATCTCACGCGAATGCGGAAGCTGATGGGAACATTACAAACCACCCCCACTAGCTCCCCCTTAATAAAGGGGAGAGCGAAGGGGTTCTGGGGAGCGTGAAATTAGAGTATCTTTATTGTAGGGATTTTTATGAAGCAGTTATCGAAAATTATCTCCGCGGCGCTTGCTGGGCTTGAGGCCTTGCCGGTTGAAGTTGAGATAGACATCGGCGCCGGTCTGCCGGCGCTCACCGTTGTCGGTTTGCCGGACAAAGCGGTGGAGGAAGCCAAGGAGAGGGTGCGATCGGCAGTGCGCAATTCCGGCGCGATTATGCCCAACCGTCGCATAACCATCAACTTAGCGCCGGCTGACATTAAGAAAGAAGGGCCAAGCTATGACTTGCCCATGGCGATCGGCATCCTGGCGGCGGACGGACAAGTGCCCGCTGGTCTGTTCGAAGGCGCGGTTGTAGTTGGCGAGTTGGCGCTTGACGGCGCTGTGCGTCCGGTAAGCGGAGTCCTTTCCATAGCGCTGGCGGCACGCCGTTGGCCGGAAGTAAAAAAAATCATTGTGCCTATGGCGAATGCCAGCGAGGCCGCGCTGGTTCGTGGCGTGCCGATTTACGCCGTCAGAGATCTTCGCGAAGTTATCCGCGCCGCGCGCGGTGAGATTAATATCAAACCATTGTCTCATCGCGTGCCCGACGCTGAAGCCATGCTCACGGCCGACTTTGATTTCGCGGAGGTTAAAGACCAAGAAAATGCCAAGCGTGCGTTGGAAATCGCGGCGGCGGGACACCATAATGTTCTGATGAGCGGGCCGCCGGGGTCTGGTAAGACAATGTTAGCGCGCGCGCTTCCGGGCATCTTGCCGCCACTGGAACTTGAAGAAATGCTGGCGGTAACACAGCTCTATTCGGTGACTGGCGCTCTGCGCGACGGCAAGTTGATTCATCATCGTCCCTTTCGTAGCCCACACCATACAACTAGTTCGGTGGCGCTGGTTGGCGGCGGCGCCGTGCCCAAGCCCGGTGAAATCAGTTTGGCGCACAAGGGAGTATTGTTTCTTGATGAATTTCCCGAGTATCCCCGTTCCGTTTTGGAAGCGTTGCGTCAACCGCTTGAGGACCGCGTGGTAACGGTCAGCCGCGCCCAAGGGGCAGTAACGTTCCCGGCGGATTTTGTGTTGGTCGCGAGCCAAAACCCGTGCCCGTGCGGTTTTTTAGGCGACCCGGTTAAGCAGTGTATCTGTTCACCCTATCAGGTCCAAAAGTACCAAAAACGTGTTTCGGGGCCGCTTCTTGACCGCATAGACCTTCATGTTGAGGTGCCGCGAATTAAATACGATAAGATGGTGGGTGATGACGTCAAGCTAGAGGATTCAAAGGCGGTGCGTCAGCGCGTGGCGAAGGCCAGAACTTGCCAATCCGAACGGCTTGGCGCGGCGCGCACCAATAGTCAGATGACCAACGCGGAAATTAGGGAGTTTTGCGCGGTGGAAAGTGACGGTGACAAGCTCTTGCGCCGCGCCGTTGACTCGCTCAACCTTTCCGGCCGTGGCTACACGCGCATTCTCAAACTTGCCCGCACCATTGCCGACTTGGCGGGTATTGAGAACATCACGACACCCCATCTTGCCGAAGCCCTGCAATATAGAACAAAGCCTAATAAGGAGAATAGTTAAGGGTTGTGTGTTAGGTGTAATAACGAAAGCCCCGCAGAGCGGGGCGGGGCGTTAGTTGTCAGGAATCAAGCGGAAGTCGATGGTGTCGTCTATATCGCTCAAGACGGCAAGGTACAGGCAAACGTTGACTTCGGGGTATTGATCGAGCACTACCTGTCGGGCGCGGCGCAGGTCGGATATGATAGCATCCTGTTCTTCTTGGATAGAGTCGAACGGTGCGCAGCCCTTTTGCTTGCGCCGAAGCAACCTATAGCCGCAGTTAGTGTGGTCGATGAGAACTACCGTCTTAGCTTTGTGGCTCTCGATGCCAATACCTATGCTGGTTATGATAGGTGGAGCGTTCTCGGGTTCGGCGAGCATCTGCACAACACCGGCAAGGGCAATGGTATCGCAGTACTGACCGGGGAAAAGATGGGCGACAAAATCGCGCATGGCGCCATCGTGGGTTTGCCTGAAGTCCATACAACGGACTAACACTAGGTTGCAATGGTGCATTTTGGTGAGCGGTGTCGACATTCAGCGCTCCTTATGGTTTTTGTGAGCCACAATGAGAACCTTACCATTGATATTAATATTTAGTCAAGTGGCTGTATGGAGAAATAACCAATCTCATAAGGTGTAGATTGCCGCGTCGCCCCTTCGGGTCTCCTCGCAATGACAAGGTAGATAGTTATTTGATTCACGTAACTTGTATGTCGTGTGCTTATCGCGGTGGTCGGGTACAATATAGATAGCTAAAATGTTATCTTTATGCAATCCGATAATCTAAACGACTTTCGCAATTATTTGAGTTTTGTTGAGGCGCGCCGTCGCCGCTGGCGATTTATTGTCGGCGCTTGCGAATTCATCGTGGTCGTCGCCCTTACCAGTTTAGTAGTCAGTTTTCCGGCTTATGTCTTGCGTACAAAGTATTTTATTAATCCCTCTAAATTGGTCAGGGTGCCGGTGACTTCGTCATCCGCATCCGACTTGGTTCAATCGACAACTTTAGACACCGCAAAACCATCTCAAAAGTCAGAGGTTGCTGATGCCATTAGCATTGCCAAAATCGGTTTAAGCGCGCCTATCACCTGGAATGTTACCGGTGAGCAAACAAAGCTCGCTCTGCAAAACGGAGCCATACATCTTGCCGGCTCGGCTATGCCCGGCACGCCCGGCAACACTTTTATCACTGGCCACTCTTCGGATTATTGGTGGACGCCAGGTGGCTATAAATCGATTTTTGCCCTGCTGGATAAAGTTGAGGTGAATGATGAGATAAGCATAAGTTACATGGATAATACTTTTAACTATCGAGTTAATGTTAAGGAAGTAGTGCCACGCGATGACATTAATCGCTTTATAACCGCAAGCAAACCAGAAACATTGACTCTTATGACCTGCTGGCCGGTCGGCACCAACTGGAAGCGATTGATGGTCCAAGCCGAGAGGATTAATTAAGGGGAATGTGAAAAAGCGGCGGATGTGTTAAAATAGCATTAACAACAAATTCTCAAGGAGGCGAGATGGCGCGTGATAGCAAGATGACGCTTATGATATTGGTGGTGATTGTTCTTGCTGGGGTATTGGCTGGTGGATTGATTTATCAATATGCTGCCGGAGCCTGAAGGAATTGGGCCATTTGTGGTAAGATGAGGTTAGAGTAAAGGAGGATATGAGAAGATTTGTTTTTGGTGTTGCTTTTTGGGTTGTGTCGGCCGGTTTTGCTTACGCCCAAACAGGGCTGGAAGATATTAGCGGCTTGCCAAGCGGCGATTCGCTAGCGGTAACCGATGTAACTATTACAAACGATGCGCCGGTGGCAGCCGAAACTGCGCCCGCGGCGGCCGCGACAACAGACACTGGCCCGACGGCGGTAATAATAGTAATTGGCGCGGCGGCGATTCTTGGCTATTTACTTCTCAAAAGTCGACCTTCGAGGGCGAGATACCGACTCTAGTTGTTTATTGTGTTAGGAAATTGATCTAATTCTACTTTTGAATTTGCTTGAGCGAAATGATTACTAATATCAGTCAAATCGTTAATAAGCGCCGCCGGACGCGATATTTGGTGGTCGTGGCGGTAAGTTTGACAGCTTCGGTAGTTTTGGGGGTCCTGTTGTTTATATTCTGGCAAACACTGCCGGGCGGCAGTTCGAATGGGCAACAGTCCGAGGGAGTTTCGATTGCTGTCGCGATGAATAGTGGCGCTGAACAGAGCGCTGAAGTACCGGTGTCGGTGAGGATAAGTAATGGATACCGCCGTGAGGTGAACCTTGTCGTCAATGTTGCCGCCGCGGGGTTAAAACTTGAAGCCGGCCGCCAGACAACAGCCGGACTGGAGGATTTGTCGGTAGAAGAACTTAGGTCGGTGGGCGCGGTCTATGCAAGCGGCAGTGGTGTTGTCTGGCGGCCCGGTCGGGTTAAAGCCAAAACAAGCCAAACCATAACCTTTGTTAGCCAGGCAACCGGCGCGGCGGGTGAGCAGGCGTCGGTGAAAGCGACAGCATTTGAGGCGGCGGAAAGCGGTCGCCGTTGCGGATTCTTGTGGTATAAGAGGTGTGACATTCAAATATCTAGATCCCTGCTTGACACCAGTGATGCCGCGCTTCTCATTACTCCCCATAATCAAGCCGCAAATATCCTAGCTCTGGGCAAGGGATACAATTTAGTTACTTTACCTTTTGTTTTTAATGGTGATACATTGAACGCATTCTGGCAGCAATTCACAGTGCCGCGGGCGTGGCGTTTAGATCCGACATCGAACAGCTGGCTGAATTTATTGGATACGGCCAATGCCGGCTTGATTAAGCCAGGTAATGGTTTATGGCTATACCACTCTGACGGGGGAGCGGTTGGACTGCCCAAAGCTGACGCGGTGGACATTACCCAAAAAGTCGAGGTCAAAGTACTTCGCGGCTGGAACCAAATTGGTAATCCCTATCGGGAACGAATTGGATGGGATGGCGACAAGATTCTCGTTCAGAGAACAGGACAAGAGGATTTATCGCTCCATGGCGCGATAGAGGCGGGGATTATTACCAAGGTCTTAAGCATTACCGGCGCGGTGCCGGAGGTGAGCAATCTGTCGCCGCCGGCTTACACTGAAATATTGCCGGGACGATATCTATCGCCTTTCGCCGGTTTGTTCGTCGAGAGCCAAGCGGACGCGACACTGGTATTCCCTGGTAAAGTAATTTTGGCGCCGGGTGAGCTTATATCTGCGAGCGAAAAAGCGAAAATATTGAGTTGGATAAACAAAAATAGTCTAGATCTCTGCGGTAACCAGCCCTCGGGCAGTACAGCTAGCAATCCGCTATTGAATGCTGATACCGGTGAAGTTCTGGACCAATACGATTGTATAATCTTGAAACATCCCGACAGACCGTGGAACAAATAATATCAAAAAGTTGAAAGTTAATAGTGATAAAAGTTGTGGAAGTTGATTTTTTCTGGTTGCTGGATTCGCGTGGCAATTCGAGAATAATTTGTGTGTATTCGAGTGCAAGATTTGTGATATAATGTAGTCAATTGAATAGCAACTCTATTGGAGGAGAGGAGATGGGTACGGTACTTGGGATATTTAAGCGCCATTGGCCGCGTGTGTTTTGGGTAGCATTATTTTTGGCTATAGGGATGGCATTGCCCGGCAAGAGTTATGCCTTGACTTGGGAACAGGCCAATACTGATGGTTTTGGCGATGCCACCAATCAAGTAGTAACTCGCCTAAAAACATTCAACAATCAGATATACGCGATAGTTGACGGGTTGGCGCCTGGCCCGGTTTTTACGGGAGTTAGGGTTATTCGCTCATCGGATGGCACCACCTGGACGCAAGTTAATACCGATGGCTTCGGTGACACGAATAACATCGAAGGGATTGCTCTGGTTCATGACAATGCTCTATATATTAGTACGATCAATAGTACTACTGGTTTTGAGTTGTGGAAAACGACGAATGGTACCGACTATTCGCAAATAGGCACCGATGGTTTTGGCGATGCCAGTAATATTGGCATATATGGTATGGAAATTTTTAACGGCAAACTATATTTGGGTGCCGATGACCCAACGAACGGCGCGGCTATATATCGCTTGGATAGTGACTCGAGTTGGACGCAAGTCAATACTGACGGCTTCGGCGATACTAATAATAGAGATATATGGAAATTCGGTGTTTTTGGCGGCTATCTCTACGCTGGAACATTGAATAGCACAACCGGCACGGAGGTTTGGCGTTCGAGTGATGGCACCACATGGAGCCAGGTCAATACCGATGGCTTCGGTGATGCTAATAATGACTATGTTTCAAGTTTCTTCTATCTGAGCGGTTATCTCTATGCCGGTACACTGAATTCCACAACCGGCACGGAGGTTTGGCGTTCCTCTGACGGCACAACTTGGTCGCAGGTGAACACCGACGGTTTCGGCGATGCCGATACGACCTGGACAGGTGATGATGTGGCGGTTGTCAACGGCACATTTTATCTGGGCACGCGCAACGATACGGACGGTGGGAGGATGTACTTATCAACCAATGGCACGACCTGGACGCAAGAAGGTTCCGACGGTTTCGGCGATGTTAATAATTACGCGGTCTATGCCATAACCTTCAACGGCCGAGTTTATATCGCCTTCAGCAATACCACAACCGGCGCGGAGGTCTGGCGAACGGCGGCTATGAGTACTCTGTCGATGACACCGGACAC
>CAYHTS010000022.1:0-9908 GCA_964359635.1 uncultured Candidatus Saccharibacteria bacterium
CCCTTTTGTTCTTGGGTAGCGATGACCTTAAGGTTGGCGGAAAGCCGACCCGACTCCTCGCCGATTTTTATAAGCGCCACAGCGTGAGTTGATAAGAGGCCTGTATTGTCAAGCGCCTGCCACACCGGTACTCCCTGGTCAACCTCTATTTTTAGCTCCTCGACAATCTTACGCATGCGATTACCCTTTAACCCTGCTTTGATAGAATCGAGCGCGGAGATGATATTCATACCGGAAACCAACAGCATGGCCAGATTCTCTATAAAATAGGTTTTATCTTGGCCAATCCCGATATTGTAGAATGCCGAATGTTTGCCCCTTATTTTAGTTCTTGGCTCTTCAGATGCGGTGGTTTTATGGACAGGTTTTGGCTGAACGGGAGAAAGGGTTTTGGAAACGGGAGGGTCCTCGGGCGCCTGTTGAGGTAGATGCTCCTTCGGTGGCTTAGAGGCGTTCGGAGCAGATGGCTTGGGCGGCGGCGGTACGACGGGATGTATATTCTCCGTTGAATCTTCTTTTGGGCTCTCGGTAGCGGGAGATTTTTGCGACTTCTTCTCGTCGTTTTGCGGCGGAGTGCTATTGTCGGGCGTCTCTGCCCGCGACTTGTCGGTCACGGTGCTTTTGTCGGATTGCTTCTTGAGTTCACTTTCCAGCATCTCGCTCTCGGGGAGCGGACGGTTTTTGAGAATTAAATCATCCTTTGACTCTTCATTTCGTGACATTATCGGCAGTTTTTTTGTTTTTGAGAGAATGTTCAATATCAGGTGGAGAGGCAACGCGCAGTAGCTCTTGCGGCGTGGTGACCCCCTTCAGGACTTTCTCAATGCCGTCTTCGAAGAGCGACTTAAACCCCTGTTGTCTGGCGAGCTGTGAAATCTCCTGCGAGGACGGATTTTTCAGGATAAGGTCCTCGATTTCCGGAGTGATAGAAACAATTTCATAGACGGCTGTTCGGCCCTGATAACCCTTATGGGCGCAAGCCGGGCAACCTTTGCCGAGGTAGGTTGTAAAAGGATTTTTGGGGAAATATCTGCTGGCGCCGACCAAGATGCGTTCGATATCCTCGGCTGAAGTCGTTGTTTGAGTTTTGCATTTATCGCAAATCTTCCTCACCAACCTCTGGGCCGCGATGGCTTCAAGCGTAGACGCGAGCAAGAATGGTTCAATGCCCATGTCTAGTAGGCGCGGGATACTGGAGGCGGCATCGTTAGCGTGAAAAGTTGAAAACAAAAGATGGCCAGTGAGAGCCGCATTAACAGCTATTTCAGCTGTCTCGTTGTCGCGGATTTCTCCAACCAGGATGCTATCGGGGTCTTGCCTGACAATGGAACGTAAGCCCTTGGCAAAGGTTAAGTTAGTTTGCAGATTTACTTGGATTTGATTGGCGCCAGCGATCTTGTACTCAACCGGGTCTTCGATGGTGGTGAGATTTATCTCGGAAATATTAAAGTCCTTCAAGAGAGCGTATAGGGTAGTTGTCTTGCCGGAGCCGGTTGGTCCGACCGCCAAGATCATGCCAAACGGTTTTTTGGAGGCAATTATCAATTTTTTCTGATCTTCATCAGAGATGCCCAAATCTTCGAGTGACAAGTTCGGAACGTAGATGGCAAGCATCCTCAAGACGACCTTTTCGCCTTCGATGGTGGGGACAATGGAAACCCTAATGTCTATGAGCCGTTCCTCATGTTCGTGCCTAAGCGAACCGTCTTGGGCCGAATAATGCTCGTCGACTCTCAAGTGGGCTTGGACCTTGATTCTATTCAATACGTTGTCGTAATTATGTTTGGGGATTTTACCGACTTCGTACAGAACGCCGTCAATACGGAATCTGACGACAACGTCCTTGAGCTGTGGCTCTATGTGAACGTCCGACGCGTGGTGCGCGAGGGCGTCGTCTATGAGTTTATTGACTATTTCTGGCGCGACGGCACTGACGGAGGCGGCGATGGCGTCAAAATTGGTTTGTATTTGCTTCGTGGGCGGCGGCGGCGTGGCGGAGCCCGTCGTCGGCTCTTTGCCTTCTGGCTGGACCGAGTCCGCTTCTTTAACCGGAGGGGTTTTGATTACCGACTGAGGTTTTATACCCTCCTTTTCGGATGCCTCACCCTCCCGCCGGTCCGCCGGTTTAGTTGATTTTTCTTCGCTCATGTAGCCATTATACCAAAGACGAATAATTAATAAGGCGGCACGGGGACGAACTGGAAGCGGGACGGTGGGAAGATAATCATCTTAACAGGCCCTAACATATCGGAGCGTTCGGCGATGCCCCAGTCGCGGGAGTCGGCAGAATTAAGGCGGTTATCACCGACAAGAAAATACTGGTTCCTGCCCAGCGTCCAAATCGTCTGGCCGTTTTGCGCCGGTGTTGTCGGCATGCCTTTATCAAGATAACCTTCAGGCAATTGCCTGCCATTAAGCCAAATTTGCCCCGAGCGAAGCTCGACTGTGTCGCCGGGTAAACCAATTAAGCGTTTGATGTACTTTTTACGCTTTGGGTCGCCTGGGAACTTAAGCACCATTGGTTCGCCGCGGGTGAATTTGTTGGTGAAGAGATTGATTCGGCTCACAAGCATAATTTCCTTATCGTGAAAATTCGACTCCATACTCGGGCCTGAAATGACAAAAATAGTTGCCAAAAAATAGTGAACTATTAACAGCGCGACCACCAAGAGTATGAAAGCCCGGCCTAGCTCATAAGCGACGCTCGCGCCGTAAAATAATTTTTGCCAAAAAGCCAATTACCCCTCCTTATTGCATTTTACCACGAGATAAGTCGCTCGTGGCTTTTTCGACAGAGCTATAGACCCCTCTTTGCCTCCCCTTAATCAAGGGGAGGATGGCGGAGTGGATATGCCGTGGTGAGTATATTAGCGCTTGGTTTTGGCCGGGGCCTTCGCGCTTTTTCCCGCGCTTCGCCTTTTACCCTCCGCTTTGGGCGTCGCGCCGATTTTTTTAGCAAGGCGTGACTTGAGGCGCGCCGCTTTATTGGGGTGGATGAGGTGATTCTTAGCGGCTTTGTCAATCAGTGAAATTGCTTGATTGATGGTTTTGGCATCGGCGCGTTTTATAGCTTCGCGCAAACGTCTCGCTTGCAGGATGTTACGAGCTTGCTTGCGGCGTGAGCCGCGAAGAGCTTTTTTGGATGATTTAAGCAGGGGCATAATAGATAAATTCCTATATTAGGCAAATATAAACATAAACACAAGATACAAGCTACAATAACCAAACAAATTTCAAATAATCAAATATTCAACATTCCAAACGTTTTATTATTACGATTTGAAGACCTGGGATTTGTTTGTGTCTTGTATCTTGATTATTTTGTCTTATTCTGATAATTTACCCTAAATCCGGCTGCTTGACAAGAGGGGGAGGTTTGGTACGATAGTGAATCAAATCAAAAATCAAAATGCAAAAGTCAAAATTATGGTGTCCCTTCGGGACGGTTTGATGCCTGAAGCTTTTTACTTTTACGTTGCACTTTTGACTTTTAATTTTTAACTTTTGACTTAATTTATGATGGAATTATCGCCCAAACAACAGGCAGTCGAACTCGTCAAAAGCGCTCAACGCGTGCTCGTCCTGTCGCACATTGATGCCGACGGCGACGCTATTGGGAGTTTGCTGGCGCTGACAATAGTCCTTAAAAAGCTCAAAAAAGAAGTAACGGCGGCGATTGACGGCAATGTTCCGGGGCCGCTGCAGTTTTTATCTCATGCTGAAACTATTGGCAATGATATCAATGTCGGCAAAGAGTTTACCATCTCGTTGGACACGGCCGAAGTAGAAATTGAAAAGCTGGGCTATAAAACTCTGCCGGAGGAGAAAAAGTTGAATATTGTCATAACGACAAAAACCGGCACGCTCGAGCCGCAAAACGTTAATTTGGGAACAGGTGATACGGTTTACGATTTGATAATCGTTCTCGACTCACCCGATCTGGACCGGCTCGGCATGCTTTATGATAAAGACCCGGAATTATATTATACGGTGCCGGTCGTAAACATTGACCACCATCCTTCCAATGAATACTACGGCAAAGTTAATTGGGTTGATGTGACGGCCACCAGCACGGCCGAGATGCTCGTTTCTTTCATCGAGGCCTTGGCGGCGACGGGTGAAGAAAGCGGTCCATTGGTTGATCCCGACGTAGCGACGGCTCTGCTCACCGGCCTCACGACCGATACGGGCAGTTTCCAGAATGCCAATACAACACCCAAGAGTTTGACGGTAGCGGCCCAACTTGTTGGCGCCGGCGCGAGACAGCAGGAGATTGTCCGCAATGTATTTAAGACCAAACCCCTGACAACATTAAAACTATGGGGGAAGGCCTTAACTAAAATAACGGCCGTTCCGGCGGGAAGGTTCGTATACTCGACCTTGAGTGTCGCTGATTTTGACAATGCCGGCGCTTCATCGGAGGAGGCCAGCGGAGTTATTGACGAACTCATAAAATCAGCGCCGGGTATAGATTTCGTTATGTTGGTCTCCGAGCGCAACGGCGGCGTTCATGGCTCGCTTAGAGCCACCGATAAAAATGTTGATGTATCAACGGTGGCACGAATTTTTGGCGGTGGTGGACACGAGATGGCAGCGGCATACCATCTGGAAAACACGACTTTAGAGCGTGAGATGAAACGCATCGTGACCAAGATTACCGATTATCAGCTAAAACGGTTGAATAACGTGGCGACACGCAGCGCTATGCCGTCAATTATCGAGGAGACGGAAGAAGTAACATCTGACAGAGACCAGATTGGCGAAGTGGCTGATGTAACCGTTGTAAGCGCGAGAGAAGCAAATGCTTCGGAACTTCATACGAACGAGATACTGCCGGACCGTATAACCCCGGCGGCAGGTGAGGCGCAGTCCCAGAAACCAGATACTGTAACCCAGCCAGCGGCAAACCATAGCGGCTCAAGTAAATGGTAGGTCAGCTAAGATGACACGAACCCCGCTTAGCGGGGTAGGATAAGTTGTAAGCCAAAGGATAAAAGATAAGAGTAGTTGAATCATTTTGTGTTTTATAGTACCATTCTAGGGTAGAGATAGAGGAAAATATATTATGCCTAAAAAAGTTACAGAGAAAAAAACGGCTGTTAAGCCCAAAGCACCTGCTGCCAAAAAGCCAGTAGCGACAGTGGTTACCAAGAAACCGATAGCCAAGCTGGTAAAACCATCGAAAAAGGCCGCTACTAGTGTTCCATTGGAAACAAAAGCCGCACCCAAGCTGAAAGCTGAACAGAAAGCTCCCGAGAAGGCCGTCACACCCAAACCCACTCCTAGAAATACTGCCAAATCAGAACTTGTTAAAAAGTACCGCGGCAGCGCCAAAGATACCGGCTCCGTCTCGGTGCAGGTCGCCCTACTAACAGACCGCATTGTTGCTTTGTCTAAACACCTCGCTAAACATATTCACGATTCCGACTCGAAGCGTGGTCTTTTGATAGCCGTTGGCAAACGCCGTCGTCTCTTAAATTACGTTCGCGAGAACGACCCAAAGACCTACGCCAAACTCATCAAAGACCTCAAGCTGAAGAAGTAGGGGGCTAAAAGCCATTGCGATCTGTGAAGCTGTAGGATTGCGGCAGTTTTTGTGTTGTGATAAAGTGAAAATACTGGACTATCTGCTTCGCGGATGATCTGGTGAGTGGCTCGGGACCGTGATGTCCCGAGACAATTGAACGCTGATGCTTGGCGTACCACAAGGAGTCCCTGACAGCTAAATAAGCAGAGACAAGGAGACAGGGGGCGGCGAGAAAACGACTACCGTTTTCTCGCCGCATTTTTTATCAACCTTCCCCCTATGCAATCAACCATATCTTTGGTAATTTTGGACTATGATTGATTTTACGAAACAAACTCTACCCAGCGGGCTAACTCTTATCGAGGCGCCACTCCACGACACTGAAGCAGTGACGATTCTAGTACTCGTCGGCGTTGGCAGCCGTTATGAAAAGAGGCCCGTAAGCGGTATATCTCATTTTCTGGAGCATTTGTTTTTTAAGGGCACAAAAAAGAGACCGACGACGCTTAGATTGTCCAAAGAGCTCGACGCCATGGGCGCGCGCTACAATGCCTTTACCGGTGAGGAAGCGACCGGTTTTTATATCCAAACTTCCGCCAAGAAATTCGGAAAAGCATGGGACATATTAAGCGACATGCTGCTTAACCCTCTCATTCTAGAGGGTGAAGTTGAGCGCGAGAGAGGCGTTATCCTGGAGGAAATGAACTTGTACTACGATACGCCGCAAAGCTACATCGGCGACCTTGCCAAAAGAACTATTTTTGGCGATACGCCGCTGGGGCGCGACGTCATCGGCTCAAAAGAAACCATCAAAAGCATTTCAAGAAGTGACAGTGTCGTCTATAGAAGCACGAATTACGTAAGCGCCAATATGATGGTGGCAGTCGCGGGCGCGCCCCGCGCTGGGGGTGATTGGCGTAAGATGGTTGAAAGAGTGTTGGGGCGAGGAGAGGTGGCGCCAGTGCCAACCTTTGACGCGCTAAATCCGCATTGGCAGGGACCGGCCGTGCGCATTACTCACAAAGCGCCCGCCCAAACACATCTGGTTTTGAATACTAAAACCTTTCCTGCCACCGACCCGCGCTTCTACGCTCTCAAACTGCTATCCGGCATCTTGGGCGGGCAAATGTCGAGCCGTCTGTTTATTAAAATTCGCGAGCGGCGCGGGCTGGCTTATTATGTTGGGAGCGACGTGGATAATTTTCACGATACGGGACTTCTGTCTATCTCGGCCGGTTTGCGAACCGCCAATGTCGCCGAGGCGTTGAAGGTTATGCGCCGCGAGATGACGAATATGCAAACGCGTCCGGTAACCAAAGAGGAGCTTAGGCGAGTTAAGGATAATCTGACCGGCAAAATGGCGTTGTCGCTCGAGGGGTCGTTCGCCATTGCCCATTATCTGGCCGAGGAGGCGTTTTATCGCAAGGATATTCTTCAGCCGGAGGAGATGCTTGAACGCTTTCAATCTGTTAGCGCTTCTGATATTATCAAGGTGGCGGAAACGATATTTTCTCCCGAAAATGTTCATATCAGTATGATTGGCCCCTTGGGTGAGAAAGATGAGGCGAGGTTTGAGAAGATTGTTCATTCGTAAAATATGAAGGAAGATATCAGTAATTTATAACTGAAGGTGTGACCTATGGAAAAAACATTAGTCATTTTTAAACCCGATGCAATTAATCGCGGCGTTATCGGTGAAATCATTGAGCGTTTTGAAAACAAAGGCCTCAAAATAGTTGGGCTTAAGATGAAGCATCTGGACGACCCTATCCTTGACGAGCACTATGCCCACCTAAAAGACAGACCATTTTTTGCGGCTTACAAAAAATTTATGATGCGAGCGCCGTCGCTTGTTATGGTTCTCGAAGGAAATCGTGCGATTGATGCGGTTCGGGCGCTGGCGGGCCCAACCTACGGCATTGAAGCCGCGCCCGGTACTATTCGTGGCGATTATTCTATGAGCCAGGGATATAACATTATCCACGCGTCTGATTCTGCCGAATCGGCCGAAAAAGAAATCAAGCGCTTTTTTACTCCCGATGAGATTTTTTCTTACCAGCGCGTTGATTGGGAAGTAATCTACTCGGAAGACGAAAGAAGCTAGCAAATTTCTAATTTCTAAGTCCCCCGCCTGCGCCGAGGCTTCGGCGGGCAGGTAATTTCTAAAGCATAATGTTTAGGGCATTGGGAAATTGGGTATTATTTAGGTCAATTAGTAATTAGCAATTAGGAATTGGCTTATGGTCTTTTTGTTTATCGCGACAATACTTATCTCATTTGTACTAAGCATTGCGGCGACATACTTTTTAGCGAAGAACGCGCGGAAAAATCATAAATTTATGCCCGCGCCCAAGGGGCGTGATCTCCATTCTAAGCCGATTCCGCGAGTGGCGGGGCTGGCAATGGTGGCGGTATTTACGGTGGTGATACTGGTTTTGAACTATCTAAAGCCCGATTTTTTCGCCGAGCTGGGTTTTCCGTTCAGATTTTGGGGCATGGACATTGATAAACGGTTACTGGGCGTCCTCGCGGGCGGGCTGGTATTAGTGTTTATCATGGCAATTGATGACGCGCGCGGCATAAGGGCTGGCTGGAAACTGTTTTGGCAAATCGTGGTGTGGTCGGTAGTGGTGGCCTGCGGCATTGGCATAATCGCTCTTAATAATCCTTTTGGGCAGACCGTGAGTTTGGCGCATTGGCAGTCAGCCATTCAAATCGGCGGGACGATATACCACTTTGTTTGGCTTGCTGATTTATTATTTTTAATATGGCTTATTGGCATGATGAACGCGGTTAACTTTGTTGACGGCGTAGATGGGTTGGCGGCGGGACTTGGCATTATCGGCTTTGCTGTTATTGGCGCATTGTCCTTATTCAAAACGGGTGTTGACCAGCCGGCGGTGGCCATGCTCGCCTTCGTCGCGGCGGCGGTGACGGCTGGCGCCCTGGTGTTTAACTTTCACCCCGCCAAGGTTTTTTTGGGGGACGCGGGAGCTATGTGGATAGGATATCTATTAGCGGTGTTGTCGGTTATATATGGTGGCAAATTGGCAACTTTATTCCTAGTGCTGGCGGTGCCGATTGTTGACGGCTTGATGGTGGCCGGCGGGCGGCTCTTACGCCATCAAAACCCCTTGACAACACCTGACCAAACCCACATCCACCACCGCTTTATCCGCGCCGGTTTTTCGGTCAGGTCATCGGTACTGATTATTTACGCCATCAGCGCGGTTTATGGCGTGGTGGCCCTGGCGACCGAAGGCGCTGTTAAATGGATGCTGCTTGGTGTATTGTTGGTGCTGACCACAGTTTCCCTAATATTGATTGGTCGTCTCAAGGTACGACATCGTAATGTAAAAATCAAAATGCAAAATGCAAAATGACAGATTACGTGAAATTAAAAACTGTTTTCTTCTGTCATTGCGAGGAGCCCCATTGGGGCGACGCGGCAATCTATACCTTATGAGATTGCTTCGCCCAAGTCTCGCAATGACACATAAGCATAATCGTACCTGTCGAGTTATTTGATTCACGTAGATTAAAATTTTCAATTATATGAGCGATAGAATATTGTCTTTTGAGGGGCAACGCTCGGATGAGAATGTCGTGCTAACAAGGCGTCAGCATCCGTGGGTTTTATCGCGCACGGGATTAATCGTCGTCGCGATTATTTTTGTTTCACTCGTGCCCTTGCTTTTGCCCGGCGGCGGCAAGGGGTTAAAGCTGATTGAGTGGGGAGTGGCTATCGCGGCTATTATAGGGCTAGTACGGCTTTATATGTGGTGGCACACGATTTACGTCGTGTCAGATCACCGCGTTATCGGTGTTGAACAGAAAAAATTGCTTCTGCGGCAGGTTTCCGAAGTGCCGCTTGAGAACGTCCAAAATATAACTCACGTCAAGCAAGGTTTTGGACCTAATGTCTTTGATTTTGGCGACCTGCAAATCCAAACATCCGGTTCGAAAGTCGCTATGGAAATCTCGTCTGTTGACAATCCGCTCGAAGTCCAACAGACCATCCTCGAAGCCGCCCGCAAGCTAAAAAAACCTCAATAACCGCTCTGCACATTTCTCCTCCTTCGTCCTCGATAGTTACCACTCAGGACTTCCTGCCTCGACTTGACTATCGAGTCAGGCGGGCGGACGGGTAAACTCCGTGTGCATTTAGCAGGTTCACCTGCCCGCCGAAGCCTCGGCGCAGGCGGGGATATTGGAGTTTGGGCTACAGGCAGCTCAAGATGATGTAGAGGGCGGAGATGACGAGGCCGCTGCCGAGGATGTAACCGAAATAACGAATTATTGTGGCGAAGAGGTCATTGGTGAGGAGTTCTGCGGCGGCGGCATCAGCGGCGGCGCGGTAGCTAAGTTGCCACCAATAGTA
>CAYHTS010000023.1:0-9722 GCA_964359635.1 uncultured Candidatus Saccharibacteria bacterium
GTGTATTCGGGTGATTGATAGGTCGTGGTATAATATAGTTACTGAAGGTAAAAGGCGCGGCGGGTAGGGGCGCTGGTATTTGATTAGTGAAACAAAAACAAACCAAGGAGAAAATGAGCGAACTTGATTTCGCGACAAGTGAAGGAGTAGGTCTTGGAGTATGGCTGATGTACGTACTGGTTACGATCGGTTTTTTAGCGGTCGGACTTCTGCTAATCGATATTATTAAACGCCGCCGCATCCTTAATAATCGCGTAAGCAACCTAGTGCTTCTCGAGGTACGGGTAGCCCAAGAATCAGGGAAAAAGGAAGATGAACCCTTCAAAGCGTTTAAGGATTACGCGGCGGTAGCCGAACAGCTATTTAGCGCATTCTCGACATTTTTTGATTCACGGCTAGAGTCGTGGTGGTACGGCCAGCCGGTGTTCTCTTTCGAAATTATTGCACGCGAAGGCCAGGTGTATTTCTTCGTAGGTGTTGCCAGGCGATTCCGCGAGGCGGTTGAAAAGCAAATACTAAGCTACTACCCGCATGCCCAGATAGAGCAAAGTAATGACTTCCGCATATTTGAAAAAGGCAAAGAGGCGGTACTGGGTGTCGTTGACCTGTCGCGCCAATTCATTTACCCGCTTAGAACTTATCAGGAACTGGAGTCCGATCCGCTAAATAGCTTAACCAACGGCCTTTCTAAATTGGGACCGGAAACTACCGGTGGCATCCAACTACTCATCCGTCCCCACAAGGGTGGTTGGCGAGCGGCTATTAGCCACTCTCTGGAGCAGCTGAAGGCGGGCAAGAGTATTTCCGGCGCGCATAACCCGTTCGTGAGGGGGTTGCATCACGCGACAGACGCCATCGGCGCACAAACCGCGAAAGAGCCATCGGAGCCATCACCGGTGCAGGAGGATCAGATGCGTCTCATCCAACAAAAGGGGTCAAAGGTTGGTTTTGACGCGCAGATACGCATTGTGGCCGTATCCAGTACCCACCATGAAGCCAAAGAGAATGTGCGGAATATCTTCGCTTCATTTGCACAATTCGGCTCGCCTGACCGTAACGGTTTTCATCTTACTTTTCCGCGTCATGTAAGGAAGTTCTTGCCATTTTACATTATGCGGTACTTTACTCTTCGCCATACCATGCTCCTGAATTCCGAAGAGCTAGGCACCATATATCACTTCCCCAACTATCTCATAGATACCCCGGGTATCCGCTGGTTTTTAGCAAAAAGGTCAGCGCCCAATGTTAGCTTGCCCAAAGAAGGGCTGGTTCTGGGTGAGCATGAATATCGCGGCACGCGCGAACTTGTTCACATTAAGCCGGATGACCGCCGGCGTCACCTATACGCCATCGGTATGACGGGTACCGGCAAATCGACTTTTTTCGAATCCATGATACTCCAAGATATTCGCGAGGGCAGGGGAGTGGCGTTTTTCGACCCTCACGGAGAGGCGGTGGCTAATATTGTAAGTCGCATACCCAAAGAACGCGCCGAAGACGTGATAATCTTTGACCCGGCCGACCGCGAACGTCCATTCGGACTTAATCTGTTAGAATGGCAAACTCCGGAACAGAAGGATTTTCTCGTGCAGGAAACGGTTCAGATATTTTATAAACTTTTTGACCCCAACGCCCAGGGCTTTATCGGTCCACAGTTTGAACATTGGATGCGCAACGCGGCCCTTACTTTAATGGACGCGCCGGAAGGCGGAACTCTTATTGAGATTCCGCGTCTGTTTGTCGACGACAATTTTAGAAGCAAGCGCATTGCCGCCCTCAAGGATCCCGTAGTGAAATCTTTCTGGGAACAACAACTAGCGAAAACCGCCGACTTTCACAAATCGGAAATGTATAATTATTTTATTTCCAAGTTCGGACGCTTTATGACGAATGATCTTATGCGCAATATTATGGGACAAGTTAAGTCGTCTTTCGATCTACGGCAGATTATGGACCAGAACAAGATATTACTCGTCAACCTTTCCAAGGGTCAGGTGGGAGAAATCAATTCTAATCTGCTGGGTATGATACTGGTTGCCAGAATGTTTACCTCCGCTTTGTCGCGTCAGGATGTACCGATGGAGAATCGCCGCGATTTTTATCTATATGTCGATGAGTTCCAGAATTTCGCCACCGATACCTTTTCTTCCATACTGTCAGAGGCCCGCAAATACCGACTTAATCTAAGCATTACAAATCAATATATTGCCCAACTTCCGGAACCCATTCGCGACGCGGTCATAGGCAATGTCGGTACCTTGGTTTCATTTCGTGTTGGCGTACCCGACGCGGAATTTATGGCTCATGAGTACGCGCCGGTGTTTAACGAAAAAGACCTAACAAATCTTGACGCTTATCACTGTTATATTAAATTATTGGTGGACAATGCGCCGGTGCAACCATTTAATATTAAAACCATACGCGACGAAACACCGCCGAGTACCGAGTTGGGTCAAGCAATACGAGAGATGTCCCGCTTAAAATTCGGCCGAGATAGGAGTATGGTAGAGGCAGAGGTGCGTGAACGAACGAGAGAAGTTGCACCGGTGGCTATAAGCGGAGAGAGTACTCGCGAGGCAATATGAGCGATAACAAAAACAAAAAAGACATACAAAAACACCTAGGCGAAATAGAGCGCCACGTTTTGGCTATTCGTGATTTGATGTTCAAGGATAAGGTTGCGGACGAAGAGAACAAGCTCTTTATCTCGCCGGATGGAAAAGTTATCGAAGGAGTATTTAACGGTGAAGCAATGGTTGCTTCGAATGGAGAGGTCTATCAGGTTTCGCCCAATTACGCGTCCAAGTCGCAATTGGTAATTGGAGATAAGCTCAAGCTCACTATTGCGCCAGACGGTAGATATCTCTATAAGCAAATAGGGCCCATCAGCCGTCAGCATCTCATTGCTGTGCTTGAAAAAGCGGGCAATCAATATTACGCCGTTGCGGGCCAGGGGCGCTACCGTGTCCTTCTGGCATCGGTCACATACTTTAAGGTTAATGAGGGTGAGAAGGTTGCGATTGTCGTGCCTAAGGATTCTCAGGATGCTGACTGGGCGGCGATTGAGCACAGAATATAAGGGTACTATGAAAAGGTGTTTTTATCGGACGAGCCAACCTACAGTTGAAAAGGTTGACTGGCATTTGGAGCGCAATTATGTTGTGTTGCGCGCATTGGTGCCAAAAAATAACGAGAAAGATCCACTGGCGGCGGAGCAGTTCTTCGCGTCACTCCACGGCATCTACCAGGCCGCGGCGATGTATCAGGAGACAGTGTCTTTCGAGATATCGGCGGTTAACGGCTTTATCCAATTCTACGTCGTGGTACCCGAGCATCTGCGAAACTTTGTTTCCGGTCAACTTTACGCCCAATATCCGACAGTGGAGATGGAGCCGGTGGCCGATTATGTTAACGAGCTTGGGCTGGAGGAAAAAACCATGCTCGCAACCAATCTGTGCTTGAGCAAAGAAGATGTTTTTCCCATTAAAACATTCGTTAACTTTAACGTTGATCCACTCGCAAGTATTACGGGTGTTTTGGCGGAAGCATCAAGCGATGAGCAGATTATGGTTCAGCTCTTGGTTCGTCCGGTTTCAGACGATTGGCAGACAAGGGGCATAACCTTAATAAATAGGATCAAATCGGGCCAGGAAATAGCCGGGTTTGAAGTTGGCAATGCTCTCAAAAAGCATTTATTATCGGCGGCTTCTAGGGTAGCAAGGGGGATAATGTGGGGTCCGGCCAAAGACGAGGAGCCCGAGAAAAAAGAAGCCGAACCCCTGCCAGCCACAGTTGAGGCGGCGCTTAAGGGGGTTGAAGAAAAGATGACCAAATTGGGCTTCGAGTCGCTGGTAAGGATTGTGGTTATTTCGGACGATGAAAGTATGGCCGAGCGGAAAACTCAATCAATTGTTGGCGCCTTCAAACAATTCAATACAACTAATCTTAATAGTTTTAAGGCGGGGGAGACAGAGAAAGACAAAAGAGCTCTGGTAGATTTTCGCCGTCGATATTTCGACAGTGGATATATATTAAACATAGAAGAGCTGGCGAGCTTGTATCATTTTCCCAATACAACCGTTGAAACACCGCGCATTGTCTGGGCCGGTTCTAAGAAAGGGGAGCCGCCGCCTAATCTGCCGATAGATATTGACGCGGAAGTTGTGACACCGTTTGGTGAAACAAACTTTCGGGGACAGGCGCAAAAATTCGGCATTAAACTGCGCGACAGGTCGCTCCATATGTACGCTATCGGCAAAACGGGCACGGGTAAATCAACGCTCCTTGAAAATATGATAATCGGTGATATTAGAAAGGGCAGGGGAGTAGCGGTGGTTGACCCGCACGGCGACCTTATAAAAAAGATTATCAGTTTTGTGCCGAAAGATAGGATTGATGATGTGGTCCTGTTTGACCCTTCGGATAAGGAATTTCCCATCGCCTTTAATATTCTCGAAAACGTCGACCCGGACCTCAAGAATATTATTGCTTCGGGCGTTGTTGGCATCTTTAAGAAAATATTTGGCGAGAGTTGGGGTCCGCGGCTCGAATATATCTTGCGCAATACTGTATTGGCTCTGCTTGATTATCCTGACGCGACGATGCTTGGTATCTTGAGGGTGATAAACGACGCCAAGTACCGCTATAAAGTGATTGAAAAAATTCAAGATCTTGTTATTAAGGACTTCTTCATCAACGAATTTGAGAAATACGACCAGAAATTTCGCACCGAAGCCGTGGCGCCAATTCAGAACAAAGTTGGCCAGTTTTTGTCATCAACAACTATTCGCAATATTGTCGGTCAACCATCAAGCACTATAAATATTGAAGAGATTATGAACTCCGGCAAGATCCTGCTTATTGACTTGTCGATGGGCAAAATAGGGGAGGATAACTCGGCTCTATTGGGCGCCATGCTCATAACCAAGATGCAATTAGCGGCGATGAGTAGAGCTAATATTCCAGTGGAGGAACGCCGCGATTTCTACCTTTATGTCGATGAGTTCCAAAACTTTGCTACCGATTCTTTCGCGGTCATATTATCTGAAGCCCGTAAGTATAAGCTCAATCTTATAATGACTAACCAGTATATCGCGCAAATTCCGGAAACGGTTTCAGCCGCGGTTTTTGGCAATGTTGGTACTTTAATTTGCTTCCGTGTCGGAGCAGGGGACGCCGCGTCGCTCGCGCAGGAGATTGAACCGGTCTTTACGCCCAACGATTTAGTCAACCTAGACAATTATCATATATACTTAAAAATGGCGATTGACGGCATAACATCGGTGCCATTCTCGGCTCGTACCATAGCCCCAGTTTCTGACCCGACGGACTTGACGGAGGAGGTTGTCGCGGCCACGCGTCAAAAATACGCTCGGCCGCGCGCGCAGGTAGAGCGTGACATAGCCAAAGCCGCCGATATGGTCTCTACCCAGTCGTCAGTTACCGACTTTTTATCCCAGGCCAATAAGAAACTAGAAAAGACAGATAACGTTGTTACGCAGGGCGACAGTAAATACCGAAAAGTAATTGATAGCGACAACGAGCGCTGGTTCTACGGCCAGCCACCAAAAAGTTGATAAAGATATACTATCGTACGATATAATAGTGGTCTCTTATTATAAAAACGCGTTACAACGTATCCTAGCGCGTTTGAACCTGTTACGGTGCCATTGCGAGCGGCCTCAAGGGTGCTTAAATAGTATTAATGTTCGAGCCGGCCTGCGAGAACTATTTCCTTTTATAGTACTCATTGCTCCACCAATTCAAGACTATCGCATTTAAAGTACACATCACTATATTTTATTTTAGAGGATGGGTAGGGGAGATGTGTTAAATTGCAACTAAGCAATAAGTTAGTAATAATACTGTTTTGTCATTGCGAATGACCCTTGTGGGAGTGAAGCAATCTGGGCCCAGATAGTAGTGACTCCTCACAATGACAGAATATGAGTTATTTAACTCACGATAAATGCAAATATAAATATATATGTATGTATCGATGCATACGAATACACATAACCCGCCTATCCTGTAGTATATAACACCCCCACGTACTACGTCGCACAATATAAGTTATGCGACATAATTATATTAGTAATAAGCAGGGTAGTGCGCACTGAAGAACTATTGTGGCTCGCTGTGTATCTTTTCGAGAACTTGTTTTTTACCTATAAAACGCTCAAGGAAAGCATAGCGAATGGTCGCGATATTTTGCATCATTCTAACGGTAAATGCGATAACGATGGCCAAATATAGATCCAAACTCAATCGGTCGCCAATATATGTAATTATTACGGCGATGACCATATTGATGATTAGGCCTGAAACAAATATTGAGCTGTGGTATTCACGACGCATGTCAGCGCGAATGGCGCCAACAATTGAATCAATTATGCCTAGTACGGCCACGGCGGTATAGCGTGAATATTCAATAGGGATATTAATGGGTGTGTAAAGACCAATCAATATTCCCAAAACGAAGCCGAGCAAAGCCCAACGCATAAAACACCCCTTTCCCTTCATTATTAGAAATTAGGAATTAGAAATTTTCTTATCCTCTCCCCTGTTTCGGCGGTGGCGGATATTATTGATAGTAATAAGAAGGGGCGATGCGACGAATATTGAACTATATGTGCCGGTGGCGATACCGGCTAGCAGGGTTAAAACAAAGGGTCGGATGGCACTGCCGCCGATACTTGAAAGCGCCAACAGGACTAAGATGACCGTCAGCGACGTATTGAGCGACCGCGCAAGTGTTTGGTTGACACTATCATTAATAATCGTTTCTAGCGCATTGTGGCGACTCGCGTGTAATAAGTTTTCGCGGATACGGTCAAAAACTACTATGCTGTCATGGACTGAAAAACCAAGGACTGTCAGAAGCGCGACTAACAAATAACTATTGGCTTCAAAGCCATAATAATGGTTTATGACGCTAACAAAGCCCAACGTAAAAACAATGTCGTGGATAAGCGCTACGATCGTCGCGGTACTCATGGTCCATGACGAAAACGGTCTTTGAACACGACGGAAGGACCAGGCAATATATAGAATTATTGCGATGACAGCTAGTACGACAGCAATAATCGCGCGTCGGGCTAAATTATCCCCTACGGCGGGTCCGACGGTTTGTGACTGTTTCTCCGTAACTTCGGTTATCCCCCACTCTAGGTTTGATGTTAAATTAGCCCGCAAAGTAGCAACAATCGCGTCAATCCTATCTCTTTCAATGGGTGATGTCTTGATTAGTACCGAGTTTTTATTGGTATTGGATACGGTTAGTGATGGCAGATTCAAATCTTTAAGCGAGGTCTGTATATCCCCTGCTTTGACAGACGTATTGAATCCAACCTCTACCAGGGTGCCTCCCTTAAAATCAGCTCCCGGCTTTATGCCAAATATTACCAGCGCTACTATGCTGACACCTGTTACAAACAGCGAAAAACCATACCATATTCTTGTCCGACCGATAATATTCATATTTATTAAATCAAAAGTTAAAAATCAAAAATCAAAATTGTGGATGCTGATTAATTATCATTTTATATTGTAACTTTACTTATTGATCTGCCCCAGAGGCGCAATAAGGTTCGCGATACAGTAATCGCCGTAAACATTGAAACTAGTATGCCTATGGCCAGTGTTACTGCAAAGCCCCTAACTAAACCAGTAGTTCCATAATAGAGAATTGCCGCGGTAATTAAACTCGCCATATTGCTTGGCCAAATGCTCGACCAGCTACGCTTGAAACTGTCTTCAATGCTCGAGGAAATCTCTTTGCCCTTGGCAACTTCTTCCTTGAGGCGTTCGAATACCAGTATGTTAGCGTCCACCGCCGCGCCCAAAGAGAATAGAAAACCCGCAATGCCGGCCAGCGTCATGGTTACCGGTATGAGTTTGTATATTGCTAAGGTGATAAGTCCATAGATACCCAGAGCAATAACTGCGAATAAACCGGCGCGCCGGTAGTAAATTATCATAAAGAGTACTATGAGGAGTATTCCCAATAGGCCGGCGGCTAAACTCGTGCGGATAGAGTCCTGTCCCAGTGTGGCGCCGATCTTGTTCTCGCTAACTAATTCTATCGGAACCGGCAGAGCGCCGGCGTTTAGGAGTGTAGCGAGGTTTTTTGCTTCTTTGATTGATTCGATGCCGGTAATATTAGCCGAACCATCTTGTATGGCGCTTTGAACTGTCGGCGCGGTCAATATAGTACCGTCCAGTTCTATGGCAACGGGTTTTTGTAGGTTTCGAGTAGTGATGTCGCGAAAGAGTCCTGCTCCCTCGCTATTGAATTTCAGCTCTACGACCGGCGCGCCGCCGCCAAATCCCCCGCTCCCCTGCCCCGTACCGGGGTCAATGGTAGCGGTCGCTTTTTCCAGATATTGGCCGGTAAGGTTAGTATTTACAAAATTACTGCTTTCATCCTGCTCTTTAAAAATGAGTTGAGCGGTTTGGCCAATGAGCTTCTTGGCCTCGCTTATGTCGGAAATGCCCGGTAGCTCAACGTTGATAGCGGGTTTTGACCCGATGAGCGTTGATTGAATGACAGGTTCCGTAACTCCCAGGGAGTTTATGCGGCGGTCGATGACATCTATTACTCCCTGTTGGGCCTGGTTTTCGCTACGTTCGCCTAACTGATCGGTATTTAGTAAATATGTTAGCTGTACGCCCCCCTGCAGGTCAAGCCCAAGAGGCATTGATTTCCTGCCCAAAATACTCGGTCCGTTGGGATATACTACAGCCGCCGCGAGTCCGGTTATCACGAATATCAATAAAACTAACCACCTAAATCTTTGGTTCATAGCTAGTCGTTTTTGCTAGGATTATCTCTAATATATCTACGCACGACTTGCGCATTTTACGCTTCAAGTTACCTAAGAAATAATCTCGACGGTACTCGAACGATACTATTTGCGCAAGTCGTACATTAGATTTAGCGTTTAGCCGTTATCACGGCTGTCGCCGTTTTGTCTCATGGGACGAGCTTCGTTGACAACCAATTCGCGGTCCTGAAACTCTTTTCCATTCAGAGTCTCAATCGCTTTCTTGGTGCCTTCGTCGTCGGCCATTTCAACAAAACCAAAGCCACGGGCGCGACCGGTTTGGCGGTCGGTTATCAAGCTGGCGGAAGTAACCGCGCCGGCTTGTTCGAAGTGAGCCTTAAGCTCTTCTTCGGTGGCTTTGTAGGGCAAATTGCCCACAAAAAGTCTTGCCATTTTCTACTTTCTTACATGCTGATTTCTTCGACCAGAGCCCTTGCGCCCTGGTCATCCCAGAGACATTAGGTTCTCTCGAGTATTATTATATACCATTTCGCGCAAAAAATACAACAAAAATAAGGAAAACCTATAGTTCACTCACGTTTTACTGACAGGTACTCTCCTATCGCCATGGCGGCTTGAGCGCCTTGGCCGGCGGCAATGACGATCTGCTTGCCCCAGATGTCGGTTATGTCCCCTGCCGCGAATATGCCGGGGGTTGAGGTCATATTTTTATTATCAATTACTATTTCTCCCCACTGGTTTATCTTCACTAACTTGCCGTAGGGGTTGGAGTTTGGGGTTGAGCCAATCTCGACAAATACGCCTTCGACGGTAATTTGTCCCCTCTCCCCTGTTTTTGTATGGGTGTATTCAACTCCAGTTACCTTCTGCCCATCGTGTTGGATGCGAGTAGTTTGAGCATTCGCGACAATTTTTATTTTCGGCGACGCGTTAATT
>CAYHTS010000024.1:0-3212 GCA_964359635.1 uncultured Candidatus Saccharibacteria bacterium
ATACTTTCAAGCACTCGCCAAAAAATACTCCATCGACATCGTTCCGGGCGCCATCATCGAAAAATATCAGAGCGCGCTCTATCTCGTCAGCTACTACATTGATTCAACGGGCAAAGTATTAGCGCATTACAAAAAAATCAACCTGTGGCACTCGGAACGGGAAACATTTACACCGGGCAAAGAAGTTACGGTTTTCGACACTGCTTACGGTAAAGTTGGCTTAATAGTTTGTTGGGATTTGGTTTATCCGGAACTCTTTCGAGCTATGGTTAAAAAAGGCGTGGAAATTGTCATTTGCCCCAGCGCCGGTGGTTACGAGGACTCCGGCAAGATTGGCAACTCGTACGACCCAAACTCTGAAATCAAGATGATAGATGCCCTCTGCGAAGCCAGAGCTATGGAAAATGAAATAATAGTTGTGTACTGCAATGCGGCCGGCAAGATTCATACTGCCAAACCTACCGGCAAGACCACCGACACTCTCATCGGACACTCGCAAATCACCGTTCCGTTCAAGGGCGCTATCAAAAAACTAGCTCACAACCGCGAAGAAATGTTTGTGGAGGTTATGGATACAGACATCTTAAAGGACGCGGAGAGCGTCTATAAAATACGCGCCGACCTCAAAAGCGGCATCTGTTAGATATTGCTTCGGGGACTCATTCCACCGCAACAAAACTCTTAGGTTCTACGATTATTGTTTTACCGAATACTTTTAGAGGCAAAAGGTGCTTGCGGTCGTATGTGATTAAATAATCCGCCTGGATTTTATGGCACAGAGCCAAAATATGCTTATCTTTTTGATATTTTATCGCGCTTACAGCTTGCGTCTCATGTGGACCAATGCCGACTTCCCAGTCGCAAAGATTTCCGATAATCATCCGCGCCTTACGTGCCAAATTCTCATCAAAACGCAATTTTTGAACCAAATTTACGGTAACCTCGTCTAAAATTTGGTCGGAAATAAATATTTCTACACTTGGTTTTTTGTATGAACTATAAATTACCTCGCTGGCATAACCCCTGGAAGATCCGATACCCGCAATCCAAACAGAACTGTCGATAATAATCTTCATTCAAGCGCTTTGATGAGTTTTTCTTCCGTACCTAGCCCAAGTTTTTTGGCTTGTTTCTCACCTATTTTTTGTAACCCTTGCCACTCGGATAAATTACGAATATACTTCTTCGCGCCTATCCGCAGAACATCGCTACGGCTCAATGCTTCTTTTCGGGCAAATTTATCTATTTCCCTCAAGGATTGCTCTGGGAATGAAATATTAACGGTTTTTATGGCCATTTTCTATCCTTTCATAGTGAGCATATACAATTATTGTATGTTTGTCAATTCGGTGGTCAACTATCGGCCGAAGTGGCTGACATAGGACTCTGTTTCCTCGACAATAGTGCGCATCATACGGACGGTTTCTATGGGGTACTGTCCCATGGCGGTTTCCTCGGAGAGCATTACGGCATCGGCGCCGTCAAGGATGGCGTTGGCGACATCGCTCACCTCGGCCCGCGTCGGCTTGGGCTGAAAGGCCATACTCGAGAGCATCTGCGTGGCGGTTATCACCGGTTTTTTGGCTCTATTGCACTGATGGATAATCTTTTTTTGCACCAATGGCAAGCGAGCCAGCGGAGTTTCGATACCGAGGTCGCCGCGCGCCACCATAATCATATCAACATTTTTTATAATCTCGCCTAAGTTTTCTAGCGCCAGCTGGCGTTCTATCTTTGCCACTGTTCGCGCGCGGCCGGCAATCTTATCTTTGACTTTCGTCACATCTTCTTGGCTGGAAACAAAACTCAAACCGACCCAATCAAGCTTTTGCTCCAAAATGTAGTTTAAATCCTCGCCATCTTTATCGGTAAAGGCATTGTCAAGTTTGACGCTCGGTAGATTGACCCCCTTGTGGGCGATGATATGGCCGCCCGTCACCACACGACACTCGGTGCGCGTGCTTTTGTCATTCAATACTTCAAGCTCCACCGACCCATTATCAAGCAATATCGGGTCGCCGGCTTTAAGCGCCACATCATCGCCCTCCTGGCCCAAAATAGTTATCTCATTACGTCCCAGATGAGGTTTCTCCTCAAACCAAACCACTATTTTATGGTTTGGGATGAGATGGCGCCCTTCTTTGGGCAGATTGCCCACGCGGAAGCGAGGGCCCTGCAGGTCGCCCAAAATCTCAACATGGCGTCCGTAGCGCTTCGCCCACTTGCGAATTATTTTCACCCAACGAGTGTACTCGGCGTGCGAGCCGTGGGAAAAATTGAAACGGGCTATGTCCATGCCTTCAGTGATGAGAGTTTTTATCTTCTCTTCAGTTTTGGTCGCCGGCCCGATGGTCGCGATAATTTTTGTTTTACGAGTTTTGAGTACCGGCTTCTTCCGTTGAAATATCATTTAATACCTCCTTAATAATAGAGATGCTAAAACCACGGCGCGCCAACAGGGCGAACAAACGGCGCTTACGAGTTTGCTCGTCACTTCCAGCATACTGAAAGCGTCTACTCTCGACAAGACACCGCGCCAGTTCAAGCTCACTGACTTGATTGGCATCGTCATGTGCCAATGCTTCCTTTATTATCTCATCATCAATGCCGCGCTTGATTAGTTCTAGTCGCAATACTCTCTGCCCTCGCGGCCGCAAAACATGCCGCGTCCGAATAAAGCTCTTGGCGTACTCCATATCATTCAAAAATTTATGGTCAAGGCAAAACTTGACGACTGCATCAATTTCTTCTGGAGAGTATTGCTTTCGCCGCAATTTATCCCGCAGCCGCTTCTCGCTGTAAGCCCTTCTGCCCAAAAGCCACAAAGCATAATGTTTAGCGTCCATGGATTAAATATAGCGTTGAGAAATGCCGCTATTCTTCGGCTTGGGGACCCTTCTGGATGGCGGCAAAGATGAGTTTGGCGAGTTTGTCTTTGAGCTTCGCATCCTTCTCAATAGTAGCGTGCGCCGCCTCGCGGCCCTGCCCCAGCTTCATCTCCTCCGTCCCCTCGCCAGCACGCAAGATAAACCACGAACCGCTTTTATCTATAAGACCATATTGGACACCGTAGTCCAATATTTCGCCGGTTTGCGAGATACCATCGTGAAGTATGTCGAATTCGGCCTGACGGAAAGGCGGCGAAACCTTGTTTTTGACCACTTTGACGCGGACGCGGCTACCGACGATTTCATTGCCATTTTTAAGTTGTT
>CAYHTS010000024.1:3222-9616 GCA_964359635.1 uncultured Candidatus Saccharibacteria bacterium
ATCCATTCGTATCGACGAGTAAAATTTAAGCGCCATACCGCCGGTGGTTGTCTCTGGATTGCCAAACATTACACCGATCTTCATACGCAGCTGATTGATGAAAATCGCCACCGTTTTTGAGCGAGAGAGCGTACCGGTAATTTTGCGCATCGCCTGGCTCATAAGTCGCGCCTGCACGCCAACCGAAGCATCACCCATTTCGCCCTCAATTTCGCTCCTTGGCACCAGCGCCGCCACCGAATCAACGACGATTATATCAAGGGCGTTAGAACGGATGAGGGTTTCGGTTATTTCCAACGCCTGCTCGCCGGTATCGGGCTGTGAAATAAGTAAATTCTCGACATCAACACCCAATTTCTTGGAGTACTCCGGGTCAAAGGCATGCTCGGCGTCAACAAAAGCCGCGATACCACCCTTTTTTTGCGCTTCGGCAACGATACTTAGTGAAAGTGTCGTTTTCCCGCTCGATTCCGGACCGAATATTTCGACTATTCGACCCCTGGGCACACCACCAACCCCAAGCGCCAAATCAAGGCCAATTGAACCCGTGGGAATGGACTCGATGTTCAAGTGTTTACTCTGTCCCATCCTCATAATGGCGCCGGCGCCGAATTGTTTTTCTATGGCGCCAAGCGCCGCTTCCAGCGCCTTCTGTTTACCAGTTTGCTCAGACATATTCCTCCTAAATAAATCAAAAATTAAAATTAATTATGTAACTTTGTTTTTTGCCCGTTCGACTTCGCTCTCCTCGAGTCTGAGCCCGCCTTCGAGCCGTGAGCGGTCTCAGGCCGTCGAACGGAGAGCTCATCCCTCGGAGTCGAAGACAGGGCATCCTGAGTCTTGCCGAAGGATGACTTTTGATTTAGCCGTTGGGCGGATTAGCCGGTACTGCGAAATCGGCAAAAATCTTTAAAACCTTGACTGTTGAACGGCCGGCGCGATTGCTGGACTTGATCTCAATATTATTGACACCACGGCTTAAACCGACTTTTTGGCTAAATTCACCATTAAAATCCACACCGACCGGTTGACCGTTGATGGTAACTGACGCAGTGGGATAAGTTTCGCCCTTAATAGTAACTTCATCTGTGGCAACAGAATCGGAAGTTGGCGAAGTAATGCTAACGGACGGTGGCGCGCTAAATTTACGCACCTGCCAACCGACGTAGACCGCTAATCCCACAACGAGCAACACCACTATCGCGACAATAAATGTGCGAGGCGTTATAGTAAATCTAAGTTCTTCTAGCTCTTTTGAAGTTCGAAAATGCTTCTTGCTACTGCCTGCTAGCGACCGACCCTGCTCGTGACGATATTGCGACACAATGTCGCTCGCTGGCAATCCCAAGAAGTTTGCGTATCTGGTTAGGTAGCCGGGCAAATATACAGGACCCGGCAAAGCGCGATAATCATCGCGCTCCATCGCCTCTAAGTAACGGGCTCTAATCTTAGTAGCTTCCTCAATTTCGTCGAATTTGAATTTCTTACGAAGACGCGCGGTCTTAAGTTTTTGCCCAAGAGTTTTAATCTCAATTTTATGTCTCTTAAAGAGGGAAGCCATAGTTTTAATGTACTACTAAGACAGTATAAGTCAAAAGTGACCCAGTAGGGTCATCCCGACTGGAGCCCCATTGGGGCGGAATGGAGGGATCCCTCGACAAGCTCGGGATGACAATTGCGTAAATCGTGTACAAACTATTTTTCTTCCGATCCAATAGATTTATTAGCAGTATCATGACGGGTGGATTCATGAGGTATTGGTTCAGACGCTCTTGATTCCTTTTCATTATCTGGTGGTGATATTGGTTCACTGTCGTGAGGGTTGTCACCTCCTTCCGGCGCCGAATCACCCTGGGATCCTGACTCATGGACCGGCACTGTATCGTTCCCCTCTTCCGGCGGCGGCGCTGAAGGACGCGGCACGCCACTTGGCCAATGTTCACCGTTCTCACTTCCAGTATCTTCTGCTTGGTGGCCCATAGACGAAGAATTGTAACCAGAGACACCATTATGGTCACTACTTGATTGCAGCGGGGGCTCTTGATGCGGTCTTAAGTCCACAGTATCCAAAAATACATCGCGCGGCTTAGCGCCTTCGCCGGGACCGATAACGCCATTTTCCTCCAAAATGTCCAATAACCGCGCCGCGCGCGCGTAACCCACTTTAAGTCGCCTCTGCAGAAGAGATGCCGATGCCTTCCCCGCCCTAACAACCACTTCCTTGGCTTCCTCGTACATTGGATCATCTCCGCTACCCCCGCCAGCGCCGCTATGTCCGCCTTCAGCTTTGAATTCCATAATGGCGGGGTCGTACATCGCGTGGCCATGGCGTTTCAAGAATTCCGTTACGTTTTTAATCTCCTTATCCGTCACCATAACACCTTGTATGCGCTTCGGCTTGGTTGTTTCACCGCCAATATAGAGCATATCACCGTTACCTAATAACTTTTCGGCGCCCGATTGGTCGATAATCGTTCGTGAATCTACTTGGCTGGCGACAGCAAAGGCAAGGCGCGCCGGCACATTTGCCTTAATGAGGCCTGTGATAACATTAACCGATGGCCGCTGAGTCGCTACGACAAGGTGGATGCCCGTCGCCCGCGCCATCTGGGCCAAGCGTACAATGGCCGCTTCCACTTCATTGGCCGCTTGCGACATCAGATCGGCTAACTCATCAATAATAATCACAATATTGGCCATTGTTTCATAATGAGCTTTTTGGCCATCGGCATTCATCCGTTCAGGCTTGCCTTTCACCTCGTTATTGTAGGCCTCCAAATTTCGAGCATTAACTTCCTGAAAAACCCTAAAGCGCCTCTCCATTTCCGACACCGCCCATTTCAGGATATTAACTGTTTTATCAACATCGACAATTACCGGCGCGAGTAGATGCGGCACACCATTATAACTGGTGAATTCCACCCTTTTGGGGTCAACTAATAGTAGGCGCATCTCGGCCGGTGAATTTTGAAATAGAAGCGCCGTCATAATCGCGTTAATGCATACTGATTTGCCACTACCCGTCGCGCCGGCAATTAAAAGATGGGGCAATTTTTTAAGGTCAACTATTATCGGCGTACCGGCGACATCAAGCCCAAGCGCCAGCGACAAGTTAGATGTCTTATTCTTAAATGTGTCACTGCCGAGGAGCTGGCGCAGAGATACTTTGGCGGTTACCTTGTTGGGCACTTCGACACCCACGGCCGCCTTGCCGGGAATGGGGGCTTCGATACGCACCGGATGAGCCGCCAGAGCTAAAGCCAAATCTTCCGAACGGGTTGTAATCTGATTAAGCTTAATGCCTTCCGCGGGCTTGAGCTGGTATTGAGTTACAGTCGGGCCAACATTGACATCACCCATCGCCACATCAATACCAAAGTCAGTGAGGGTCTTCTTGATAACCTCGATATTTTTTGCGATATTTCCACTCGATGCTTTACCGTTTGTAACCTCCAGCAGTTCGAGCGATGGATATTCCCAATCCTCGGCCAACGCCTTATTCGGCACCGGCAAAGGCATCTGATTGGCATCGGGCGCGCCGTGCCGTCTAAAACCCCAGCCGATTTTTCTTCTAACTGTCGTGAATACCGAAACGCGTTCCATGCCCGGTTCAATAACTTTAACGTTGCCGGGCAGTTTATCGCCACGATTAAAGAAATTCAACCGGTCAAAAAGCCCCCCCATAGTCGTGCCCAGAGTGATAGCCAAATCCAAGATTAAAAGGGTGATAAGCACGGCAAAGGCGCCCAGAGGGCCAAAAAAGTTGCGAGCCAGCTCTATGATAGCATGGCCCAGCTTGCCGCCATGCGAAGCGGATATGCCGGTGAGTATGACAAAAGCGATAAGGCCACCGATGAGAGCTTTCTTTTTTTGGCTCAAATGCTCCGGCGAGAGCATGAGTAGTCCCGTCGCCAGCATGATCGGCGGGATAAATATGCCCAACCAGCCGAAAAATCCTATCGCCAATTCTCTAATATTCAACCCGACTCGCCCACCGGCATTAAAAACCGCCATGGCGCCAATGACGCCAAGAAGCACCAGAACAACCGCCGTGACTTCGCGGATAGTATCGGGGTTTATTTGGAGTACGGATTGTACTTTCGGCTTACGCCCTCGTTTTGCCAATTACCCTACCTTATCTCAACAACAAAATTACGGCATTAATTGCCTCGACACATATTATTATAACACCAGTTGGCTCGGAGTACCAAGCAACCCGCGCGCTAAAACGCTCGAAATATCGCCCGCCTAGACTCGAAGTCTAGTCGAGGCTGGCTAAATCGTCACGCGAACAGCGGAAGGTTTAGAATGCTACGATACAAGCTTTAGCTTGACGGAGTTAATATGGCGGCGAGGTTGGCTGGGGTTTGCTTAAGTGCTTGGACATTGGGGCGGATGTCGGTGGCACGAGTAATAGTTTGATGCAAGGCGCCTAGGGCAGGCGGGTTATTGAGTAGTATCGCCCCGACTAAATTACCTTTTTCTCGGTCAATAAATAGCCGAATGAATTGGTTTTTATCACTAAGGAGCACCGTGTCACACTCTACGCCGTCGGAGGTATTGCCCAGAAAACTCAAGTTGACGCCCGGCGCGGTGATGGTGTAAGCCGAAACAGCCCGAAACTCCTTTTTTTCGACACCGCCAAGTTTTTTAGCGACCATATTTTGCCCCGCCAACATGCCCTGTGCGGTAGCGTTGGACCAGTTGCGCAAGGGATGTTTGGTGCCGGAAATAACATCTTCAAAATTAGCCACATCACCGGCGGCAAAAACACCGGCCACATTGGTTTCAAGATATTTATTGACGCCGATGCCGTTTAAGTCCGTCTCGAGCGGGGTTTTGATCAAAAGCTCAATATTTGGCTCGACACCAATACCCAAAACAACCATCTGACACGATAACTCCAGTCCCTTCTTGGTTTTCACTTTCTCAACTTTATTATTACCCAAAATCTCGGTACATTCGTCCTCAAAGTAAATCGGCACGCCGTTAGCCGCGACAATATCGGAAATCATCTGCCCCTCAATCTCTTCAACTTTCGGGTAAAAATACCACGGGTCGCGCACCAACATCGTCGTCTTCTTGTGACGATTCATCATCGCCTCGTACGCCTCTAGCCCCACAAAACCGCCGCCAACAATAACCACCTCACTGGCCCCATCAAGAGCTACCACGGCAGCGCGGGTATTTGCCAAATCTCGTATGTGATAAATACCCTCAAGCGCGCCGCCGGAAACTTCAAACTTCCTTGGCTTGGTGCCAAGAGCGATGAGCATGAGGCCTCCCTGTATGGTTTCCCCATCAGACAAGGTTGCCGTCTTGGTTTGAGGGTCGATTGCAACAATGCGAGCGAACTTTAACGTAATGTTGTTTTGCTGGTATGTTTCGACACGGCGCAGGCGCAGCTGTTCTTCCTTCACTGTGCCCTTCAGGAGATCGGTCAACATTACCTTCGAGTATAACGGCTCCTGCTCCACTTCGATAATTGTTATGGTTCCTGATGGGTCAAGCTTGCGAATGGTCTCCGCCGCAGTTGTCCCCGCCACTCCACCGCCAAGTATTAAGTAGTCAACATTGGTCATCTTTATAATATTACGATGAATGTTCGAGCTTGTCGAGAACTATATACAATAAATCCAAATTACAAATATCCAATTTCCAACCAAATCCAAATGTCAAATGTCTAAACTGATGATTTGTCATTTTAATTTTGTAATTTATTGGAAATTTGTAATTGGAAATTTGACATTATTTCAGTATAATCACCACTTGCTTGCCATTTGCCACGTCTCCACCGTTCCAGTCATGATTGGCGCCAAGCACAGTTTTATATTTATAACGATAATCGGCGCCGCGCCGAGTCCCCGGGTCATTGGTAATAAATTCATCTTCATCATAACCCTTTATTACCAGCATATGATAGAGCGGCCCGGGCTGTTTGAAGAATGGATTGCCCAATTCCCGCCCCGCTAACGGTACCAGCACCGGATTGCCGGCCGCCACCGACTTTTTGATTGCCTCAATACTTGGACTTACAATAGTGTGGGCATTTTGATAGTTGAACATCTCTTTGGCAATGCGTAAAACCTCCGCCGCCGTGGTGCTTTCCCACACTCCGCCCAGATTGGCCTTCTCCCACTCTATTATTTGGTCTATGGCACCTCTGGCATCTTCCGGGCTGTCAATACTCCGCTCGCTGTAATAGCGGTGCGCCATAAGAATCGAGGCCTCCTCGCACGCCTCCTCGTCTTTGTGGTCCCAAACGGCGTTTGGCGCCTGCGAGGTAAATGGGATTTTAAGATTATAGCTTGGGGGAAGCGGCGGCTCGATTTTCTCCTGGCGCGGCGGGTCAACACTTCCTTGAGTACTGTCAGATGACCTAGTCAACGAGTCG
>CAYHTS010000025.1:0-9570 GCA_964359635.1 uncultured Candidatus Saccharibacteria bacterium
AATAATAGCGATGCCATTGAGCGTGACAATTACGGCTACGAAACCGGCAACAATGTCGGCCAATCGAATACGGTTTTTATGTCGTTACTTGCTGATAAAGTAATAAGCAAGGGTCAAACCAACCTCATTCAGCAAAATAATACCGGCATCCCCGAAAGCGCCACGCAATCCGGCGGTACGGCGAAGTTAGTTCAAGAGACCAAGTGGGGTAACTTGAGTTGGTTTCAGAGCGAGGGCGCGAGCGACATCAAAAATTTCCAGAGCGGGTATTACTTCGTCAAACTGAATGACGGCACGAGAATGGTTTACGAGGGCAAACCGCAATTTATGACCGATGATGGTGTTTTGCAGGTTACGTGGAAGGGGACTGGCTCCACGGCGTCTTTTGGTAAGCTACCAGCGGGAGGTTGTGGACTAGGAGTGGGCGCTATGCCGACTTTTGGGGATAAGACGTCGCTGACTAGCGATAAAGTTATTGCCTCAACTTCTGCCGGAAGCAAACTTTACGCTCCCCTATCTTCGACTGACTCGCTGGCCCAACTAGGTTATGACTCTTACAAAATCGGCCGCGAAGGAAGCCAATTAATTGCTATTGATGAATTTGTAACGAAAATCGGCGTTGTGGCGTGGATAGATGATTTTGGCAATGCGATTGTTCTCCAACAGGAAGAATATCGGCCCATGGCGGAGTGCGGCAAGCCGGTGGTCTACTTGTATCCGACAAAAAACACACAAGTATCGGTCAAGGTTGGCGCCGATATAACAAAGTCGGAGCCGACCTACGGCGCCGGCTGGCAGGTTTTGGCGCGGCCGAGTGGCCAACTGCTTGTCGGCGGTCAATCCTATCCCAATCTTTTCTGGGAAGGGTTGGGTTGGGGTGAATATCCCGCTATTACCCAAGGGCGAGTGGTATCAAGCACTCAAGTTAAGGACGCGATCGTCGATGATTTAACTTACATTGGACTCAACCAGCGGGAAATCGGCGATTTTCTGGAGTTTTGGCTACCCAAGATGCCCACGACGCCTTATACTCGCCTGACATGGCTCCAGAACAAAGAGATGGATGAGTTGGCGCCGCTGGCGGTTAATCCCAAACCGGACAGCAGTATCCGTGTCTTTCTTGATTTCGCCGGATTGAATACACCCGAGAATATCGCGCCACAAACGCCCATCAAGATGCCTCGCGACGGCTTCACTCTCGTCGAATGGGGCGGCTTATTACGGAAGTAGCAAGATATAAGTATAAAGCTAACATCTGTAGGTCATGTAATCAGTGCTAAAGCACTTATTATTAGGTATAATAAAGATATGAAAGAACGCGTTTTGAAGTTAGTGGCGCGATTATTGGGTGGCGCCGCGAGGAAAATGGCGGCGAAATTGCCGCCGACAACCTTAGTTGTCGGCGTAACGGGTTCGAGCGGCAAAACCAGCACCAAAGAAGCTATCGGTGAACTGGTTAAAATTACCTTTGGCGATAATGCTCTTGTTTCAAGCGGCAATCTCAACAACGAGATCGGCTTACCTCTAGCACTGCTTGGCTATAGCGAGGTACCTTCTGCCTGGCAGTACCCCATTATCGTGTTGGGCTCATATATAAGGGCTTGGCGGCGCAAACCTCTTGGAGCGTATGTTCTTGAATACGCGGTTGACCGACCAGGTGATATGGACGGACTCATCTCGATTATTAGGCCAAATGTCGCGGTAATTACCAATATTGCCTCGGTGCATCTTGAAAATTACTCCTCACTCGAGGAACTAGTTAGTGAAAAATTAAAAATCGCTCTGAACCTGCCGGGTAGCGGCGTGGTAGTTTATAATGGTGATGATGATAATTTGACAAGACATATAAATAAGCTAAATTTATCGTGCCGCCAGATAACATTCGGTAGCGGGAAGGACAATGATATTCGTTTGTTACGTTATAAGCTGGAATCGAATAAGACCGAGTTTAGTATTTCTGTCGATGGAAAAGAGCGTGATTATAGTATAAACGCCTTAGGGGAACAGCATATTATGGCTACACTGCCGGCGGTGGTAGTGGCGAAATTGATGGAGCTTAGCCATGAAACAGTTGCAAAAGCGCTTGAGAATTACGTCCCGTTGCCAGGTCGCGGCAATATAATCTTTGGTGTAAAAGATTCCGTCATAATAAACGATACCTATAACGCCAATCCGCTTTCAACCGAGAAAATGCTAAACGTGCTCAACAATATGCCAGCGCCGAAAAAAGTGGCGGTGCTGGGCGATATGCTTGAACTGGGCGACCACAGCAAGTACGAGCACGAACGTATATTAACAATCGCCAAAAAATCAGCTAATTTGGTGGTTACGGTGGGTCGGCGTATGGCTGAGTCAAAAATTGCTCACCATTCATTCCTAAGTCCGATGGAAGCCGCCCAATTTCTTAAGGACCATCTCGACAAAGGAACCGTGCTGGCAGTCAAGGGTTCGCAGTCTATGAGGATGGAATATATTGTAAAAGAGCTTATGCTGGACCAACAAAAAGCCGACGAGCTTCTGCCAAGGCAAAACGACACATGGCGCAGTAAACCTTTCGAACTCGTATAAATTAAAAAAATAAAAAGAGGAGATATGCTCGAATCACTTATTCCCAAAGACCTTGTCCCGATTATGTCTTATACGACCTTCGCTTTTGTCGTGAGCATGTTGTTGACACCGCTTTTCACTGATTTTCTGTACCGCAATCGGTTAGGCAAGAAGATCCGCACTACCGACTATGCCGGTGACAAGGCGCCAATATTCTCCAAACTCCATAAAAGCAAGGAGAATACTCCGACCATGGGCGGACTCATCATATGGATACCGGCGGCGGTGCTAACAATAATCTTCAATCTTTCCCGCGCTGGCACGTGGCTACCACTCTTTTCACTCGTAGCAACGGGTGTCATTGGGGCGGTAGATGATATGCTCAATATTATTGGCATTGGCCCAAATCGAGGAGGGCTTCGTTTTAGGCATAAGATTATTCTCTATACCTTAATGGCGGCGGCAGGCGCGTATTGGTTTTATTTCAAACTTGGCTGGAGCATTATCCATGTGCCCGCACTGGGAAATTTTGAAATTGGCTTGTGGTACATTCCTCTCTTTGTTAGCGTATTGGTATTTTTCGCTTTTTCTGTCAATGAAACAGACGGTCTGGACGGTCTGGCGGGAGGCACCCTAGCCATTGCCTTTGGCGCTTATAGTATCATTGCCCTCACCCAGGGGAAAACCGAGCTCGCGATTTTTTGTGCCACTATCCTGGGCGCTCTATTGTCGTTTTTGTGGTTTAATATCTATCCGGCGCGCTTTTTTATGGGTGATACTGGCGCTATGGCGTTGGGCATGACACTCGGGGTGGTAGCATTTCTTACCAACACGGCACTGCTATTATTTGTCATAGGTTTTGTCTTTGTTATAGAGTCCTTTTCGGCGGCTATCCAAATAGTTTCAAAAAAATATTTCAAGCGTAAAGTTTTTATTTCGGCCCCTCTGCACCACCACTTTGAGGCGCTGGGTTGGCCGGAAACAAAGATTACCATGCGCTTCTGGATTATTTCCGCTATTACCGCGTCACTTGGCTTAGCCATCGCTTTGTTTAACCAATAATCGATAAGAGTCACGGGAGTTCTGTGGAATTAAGAAACAAAAAAATCGCGGTCTTGGGTTTGGGAAGAGAGGGGCGCGCTCTCTTTGAATATTTTCAAATTAATTCTATTAAGGCAGATTATTTAGATGAAAACGGCGCGGCCGATAGAAGCGGCTTCCCTCGTCATACCGTCACCGGTCCTATGGCCTTCGATCATTTGGACCGTTACGGTATGATATTTCGCAGTCCCGGTATTCGTCCGCATCATCCTAAGCTTAAGGCGGTTCAAAAAAAACTAACTTCGTTAACACGGCTGTTTTTTGATCTTTGGCCTGGTAAGATCGCGGGCGTGACTGGTACCAAGGGGAAGGGAACGACAGCATCATTTATAAAAAGTATTTTCGACCATGCGGACCTACTGTCTCTTTTGGTCGGCAATATCGGATTCGTCAGTTTACTAAATTTGGATAAATATGGGAGAAATGATTGGGCGATTATGGAGCTTTCGAGCTTTCAGCTCATGGATCTGGGGGTTAGCCCGGATGTCGCGGTTTTATTGGACGTAACTAGCGAACATATGGATTACCACCCAAACATCGCAGAATACCGTGCGGCGAAGCTTGAAATTACCAGCCATCAAACAAAGGACGATTGGCTAATTATTGCCAAAGACAATGCAATTATAGAGTTGGCCGAGAAGCGAACAAGAGCGTGGGTGGTTAAAGTTGGTTTGAAAAATACCGATAAAGTCGAGGACTTTATCGGGTGGGCGAGCGACGAGTTGACTGGTAGTATTGGTGGTCGCCAACTAAACTTGCTTTCGAAAAAAGATGTTAGGATATCAGGCGAACATAATCTACTTAACGCCGCGGCCGCCGCGGCCGTTGGGGCGGCGCTGGGCATTGACGAAGCCGCTATCCGTCGAGGCATAAACTCATTTCGCGGTATGCCAATGCGTCTTGAAAATATTGGCGCTTATGGCGGTGTCACATATATTAACGACTCGGCATCAACCAATCCGCAAACGGCCGCCGCCGCTATCCGGTCTATGGATCGACCGACGATCGCTCTGATGGGCGGACGCAATAAGGGTCTTGATTATAGTAGGTTTGCTCATGAGATAGGTAACATGAAACATCTTAGGACGATAATAGCTTATGGTGAAATCGGAGAAGCGCTTGCGCAACTTGTTTCTAAGCAGGGTGAGGTTAAGGTTGAAAGAAAGGCTAATATGGAGGAGGCTCTCGAGCTCGCGATCAGTATATCGCGAAGCGGCGATGTTGTACTCCTAACTCCTGGCGCGGCGAGTTTTGACGCATTCGCCAACTATCAGGAACGAGGACAAGCGTTTAATAAAACTGTGTATGACCACTACCATAGAAAAACTTAAGAGATATAGGCCGAAATCGGACTATTGGGTGTTGCTAACGGTTGTTAGCTTATCGCTTTTTGGGCTGGTAATGATAGGTTCGGCGTCCGCACTGGTGGCTTACGAGAGATTTAATGGCGACCATAATTATTTCTATGTTGGTCGCCAAACTCTTAATCTTGTTATTGGTGTTTTGGCAATGATCATTGTGGCCAATGTTGACTATCATTGGTGGCGCGACAAGGCACGACTGATGCTGTTTCTGACTTTCGCATTGCTAGTAGCTGTCTTTGTTCCGGGTATCGGAGAGAGCTTGAAGGGCGCGAGCCGCTGGATACATATTGGCCCATTATTTTTCCAGCCGTCAGAAATGGTTAAATTGACTTTTATAATGTACCTAGCTGGCTGGTTTGAAAAAAGAGTAGCAAATATTTCCTTATTGCCCCTTACCGTAATACTCACAGCCATTATCGGTTTGATTATTGCCGAGCCGGATTTGGGTACTTTAACGGTTGTGATATTAATTGCGGCGGCGATGTTTTTTATTGCTGGCGGCGCTTATTGGCAGATGGGGATGGGCGGACTGCTTGCCGGTTTTGTATTTTTGACACTCATACGTTTGTCTCCATATCGCTGGCAGCGGCTGATGGTCTTCCTAAATCCGTCGAGCGAAGTTCAGGGCGCAAGCTATCACATCAATCAATCATTACTCGCGATTGGTTCCGGTGGATTGTGGGGGCTAGGTTTTGGACGATCGGTGCAGAAATATCTATATCTACCCGAGCCATATACTGACTCTATTTTTGCTATTATTGCCGAAGAATTGGGTCTATTGAGGGCTATGCTAGTTATAGCCGCGTTTCTGTTTTTGGCTTGGCGCGGGTTGAGGATCGCTCAATCGGCGCCGGACATTTTCGGGCGATTAGTGGCAACGGGTATAACGACGTGGATTCTTGTACAGGCCTTCATCAATATCGGCGCGCTCTCTGGACTTTTGCCCCTAACAGGCGTACCATTGCCTTTTGTCTCATATGGCGGTTCTTCCCTGATAATTATTTTTGTTGCCATAGGAGTACTTCTAAATATATCAAAGCATACAAATGTACGAACGTGATATAAGAATAATAAATAGAAAAGTTGTTTTTGCCGGTGGTGGTACGGGGGGACATCTGTGGCCATTGGTTAGCATTATTCGTTACGCACGAACGAAGTATGCCGTAAAGCCAATTTATTTTGGCACTGGCTCTTCGCTTGAGCGTCGAATTTGGCGACAGGAGGGAGTTAGGCAGGTTTATATTCCAAGCGGCAAGCGCCGTAACTATTATTCATGGCATAACTTGTTCGACTGGTTTTGGATTGTTGTGGGTACGGTTAAGGCATGGTTTTGGCTAGCGATTATAAGGCCGGCCGTTGTATTTGGCAAAGGCGGCTATGGTATGTTGCCTACGGTTTATGCCGCGAAATTGCTCGGTATACCTGTTATTTGCCATGAATCGGATATTGTTATGGGCCGTGCGAATCGTTTTGCTTTGAACCGTCGCGCGCTGCTGCTTACAGCATTTCCACCTGAGTTTTACGAAACTTCCGAACAACAAAAAGGTTTTATAAGGTATGTCGGTATGCCCATACATCCGTCAAATTACCAGACCGTAGAGGTTGCGGGAGAAGGTGAGAGGAAAGCGGTAATTACATCCCAACTTTTTGCTCTCGGCAAGAGGAATATAAGAGCCGATATCCTTATATTTGGCGGCAGTCAGGGTTCAATGAGAATTAACGAAGCGGTAGCAAGAATCTGGCCGCAGTTGGCTGAAATCGGCCATATTATTCATGTGACGGGTCAGGTTGGGTATAACGCCACATGGCAAATGCACGCAAAACTAGATGATGATATAAGAAAAAGAATTAAGATATTGGCCGAGGCCGATGATTTACCGAAGTATATAATAAACTCCTCCCTTGTCATTTCTCGCGCTGGCGCCACAAGTTTATGGGAGATTGCCACAGCGCGTGTGCCGGCTATTATCATCCCATTGCCCGAAGCGGCGAGCGACCATCAGCGTTTAAACGCTCTCTGGTTTGCGCAGGAATTTGTCGGTATCAGTGTGCTGGAGGAAAAAAATCTATCAGATGAAGCGCTTATTGGTCTGGCCCGTCGGCAGATTAATAAGGATTTTGGCTTGAGACAGGAAAATGTACTTATGCCCGATGTGGCGCTTGAGAGCACCGGCGGAGTTATTCGCGACGGACTGACAACTGGTTACTTGGCCAAGAGGCGAAGATTTCACCTTATTGGGCAAAAGGGAGTATCGATGAGGGGCATAGAGAGAATACTCTTGGGTCTAGGTCACAAGGTAACAGGTTCTGATTTGTCCTCTGGAGGACATAGCGCGGGCAATATTACTAGCAAGTTAGACGCGGTTGTTTACACTTCTGCCGCGACGCGACGCGACGCGCCTGGGCAAGTCGAGATAGAGACGGCTCGAAAGTTAAAAATCCCATGCTTGAAAAGATCGCGATTTATCGCCGCCCTTGTGGGCGTTAATCAGTTGATTGCGGTTAGCGGCATGCACGGCAAATCAACCGTTGCGAGTATGGTGGCTCATATTTTGACCTATTGTGGCTTTGACCCAAGCTACCTGATAGGTGTGCCGGATACGGTGCCTAAGAATGGCTATGTTGGCGGCGCGAAATTGGGCGAAGGCAATATTTTCGTTGTTGAGGCCTGCGAATACGACAGGTCGTTTCACGATTTTCGTGCTGATGTTGCTGTTATAACTAATATTGAGGAAGAACATCTTGACTATTTTACCGGTGGTTTTAAGGAGATCGAAGAGGCATTTTCGGAATTTATTGGCTTTGCAAAACCAGCCGCGACTATTGTGGCGCCCGCGATCGATGACTCAATGAAGCGAGTAATCGCAACTTCCAGAAAAACTCGAACGGATGTTCGCTTTATCACATCTCTTGATGAATATGAACTGCAAAAAGACCTTGATAAAGCCGAATATCTATTCTTCGGCAAACATAATTTTTCCAATGCCGCTCTCGCCGCCGCCGCGGTGAAGAGATTTGGCATAACCGCCAAAGAAGCGTGGTTGGCGCTTCGCACCTTTAAGGGCGCGCGGCGGCGGCTTGAGTATATCGGTTCATTCAATGATGCTATTATCTACGACGACTACGGACACCATCCGACAGAAATTAAGACCGACATTGTATCGCTTAAGGAAAAATTTCCCAAAAGTCGGCTTACTCTAGTATTCCAGCCGCATCAGGCCAGCCGAACAAAGGATTTTTTTGAGGAATTTGTAAGGACGCTGAAGGAAGCTGACAATGTTATTGTTACCGATATTTACAACGTAGCCGGTCGGGAGCAGGACGAGAATGTATCATCCGAAATGCTCGTCAAGGCAATTACGGAAGAAGGAGGCAACGCCGTTTATGTTGCCTTGCCTTACGACAATGTTTTGAAGTATCTTAAAGATAATATTAAGGGCAATGAAGTGGTGCTGACTGTTGGGGCCACCGATATTTGTGAAGTTGCGAAAGGACTAGCGGATGTCAGCTGATGAATTGAAAGAAAAATTGGGAAAATCGGTCAGGACCGATGAGCCGATGAGCCGCCATTCAACAATAGGCATCGGCGGGCCGGCCAGACTGTATTACGAAGCAAAAAAGGTTGAGGAAATAATAGAAGCGGTTGCACGGGCGCGAGAATATAATGTTGATTATCGGGTTATAGGTATGGGTAGTAATATCTTAGTTTCTGATAGTGGGTTTGATGGCATAATAATTGCTAATCGCACGAGTGTTATATCTATGGACTCCGAAAGCCACCAGATAATTTGCTCTAGCGGCGTATCGCTGGTACGCCTTATTGCCTACGCCGCCGAACACGGACTAAGCGGTCTCGAAGCGCTTTATGGCATACCCGGAACAGTTGGCGGAGCAATCTACGGTAATGCTGGCGCTCACGGTGTCGAGATTACGAAATATTTACGCTTCATTACTCTGATTGATGAGGAAGTAAATATCACTAAACAGCCAACCAATTGGCTCGAGCCAAGTTATCGTGAAACTCGTCTCAAGCGAACGGGCGGTGGCTTGCGTAGGCCGGTTATACTGGTCGCTGGATTTCAGTTCCAACCGCGCAAGATTGAAGACATTCAAAACGACATCACGAAATATCGTCGGTGGCGCGTAAAACATCAACCCCTTGCGGAGAAAACTACCGGTAGTGTTTTTCGCAATCCTTCGGGCAGTTCGGCTGGGGCGAAGGCGCACTCCGCCGGATATCTCCTGGAATCAATCGGCGCTAAGAAGATGAAAGTCGGTGCCGCCGAGGTGACCCATGGGCACGCTAACTGGATTCGAAACGCTGGCAATGCGACGGCGGCCGATGCGCGCCGATTAATAGAAGAATTGAAGATGAAGGTTGCCGAAAAAAAACAAGTGGGTCTGAAAGAAGAAATAGAGTATATTGGCCAATGGCGTTAGACTATTATTATGCCGGACAAAAAAGCGATAAAAATAATAAAAGGCGGGAATCATATAGGGAACCGCAAATTCTTTCGGTGCGTGAAAAAGTTCAGAGGCGAACGGAGGTAAATTATAA
>CAYHTS010000026.1:0-9538 GCA_964359635.1 uncultured Candidatus Saccharibacteria bacterium
GTCACTCAATATGAGTTGCCGGAGAAATTGAACGTTAGCGACCTTGACCAACCTCAAAACGTTCAAAGAGCAATCGAGGGGCCGTATTTAACGAACAATAATAAGCTTTCCCCCGATAAAGAGTGTCTGTACCACCTAACCTTTCAGGGAGCTAGCGTTCCGTCTCCAGGCAGACCCATCGATCAGGGCTACACTTCCATTCGCTCGGTAGGGAAGTACCGCAATGTTAAGGTCGTGCTGGAAGCAAAACTAAGCAATATGTCTAACCGCGCGCTCGAAATTTTTGATTACGTCATCTTCGCCGGCGAAAAGTTAGATGTGAAGTAAATAAATAGCTGTAGAAGGTTATTTTATTGTTCGAGCGAACGAAGCGAGTCGAGAACTTTTTAAGGCGTATTAATTACTCAACAGATACAATTATTTATTCGTGTCATTGCGAGGGGCCCCAACGGGGTCCGAAGCAATCCGGGCCCAGATTGCCGCGTCGCTGACTCCTCGCAATGACAAGGGGGAATACATATATATGTATGTATTTCACGTAGTTTGATATTTATCTGGCTTTTGTCATTTGGTATTTATGACACCTGTATTGTTCCCAATACTCACTATCTGGTACTATAATACTATTCATGAGGAGTAATCTTGATTGAAGTTTTTGTTGATGGCGGGGCGAGGGGAAACCCCGGCCCGGCCGCTATTGGAGTAGTCGCAAGACGCGCCGACAAGCGCCTTTTTGTCGTCAACCGAGCTATCGGTCGAGCGACGAATAATGTTGCCGAATATTCGGCGCTCAACGCGGCGTTAGATGAAATTGGCAGTCATCTGAAAGCCAAAGACGAGGAGGTAAAGATGTTTATGGACTCCGAGTTGGTGGTTAAGCAGATGAAGGGGGATTATCGCGTGAAGAACGAAGACCTTAAGTTGCTGTACGCTGACGCAATTAGTAAGTTTAATAATTATTCCTGCATCAGTTTGTCACATATTCCCAGAACAAAAAACGCCGAGGCCGACAAGTTAGTCAATATGGCGCTAGATAGACACTAAATTAAGAATCAAATGCAAAACGATGACTTAAAATTAGATATTGATACGAACACGACATTGCCAGAGATGGAGCAAAAAGTATTGGCTTTTTGGCGAGAAGAAAACATTTTTCAAAAATCGCTTGACTTGCGCCGAGGCAAGGAAAAATTTACGTTCTACGACGGCCCGCCTTTTGCCAATGGCTTGCCCCACTACGGCCATATGCTCGCGATGGGCATTAAGGACCTATTCGTGAGATATAAGACCATGCGCGGCTACTATGTGCCTCGCCGCAACGGTTGGGATACGCACGGTTTGCCGGTTGAGTTTCAACTCGAGAAAGAGCTTGGTTTATCGGGTAAATTAGCCATTGAGGAGTATGGCGTAGATAAGTTTAACCGTGCCGCCCGTGAATCCGTTATGCGTTACGCCGACGTGTGGGAGAAGACGATTGAGCGGATGGGACGCTTTATCGATACGAAGAATGCTTATAAAACCTTTGAGCCGTCATATATCGAATCAGTTTGGTGGGTTTTTAAGCAACTCTGGGATAAGAAGCTTGTATACAAAGATTACGCCGTACAACCATATTGTCCGCGCTGTGAAACTTCACTTTCTAATTTCGAGACAAACCAGGGCTATAAAGACCAAACACCCGACCCGTCCCTGATAGTTAAATTTCCAGTATTGAATAAGGAAAAGGAATTTATCCTAGCTTGGACCACCACGCCGTGGACTCTGCCCGCCAACGTCGCTTTGGCCGTGAGCGACAAGTTGAAATACGGTCTCTATGAACTAGGCGGCGAAAAATATTGGTTGGCTCAAAAGTTAGCGCGAAACGTACTGGGCAATGAGGCCAAACTCATCGCGACAAAAACAGGCTCGGCTTTGGCCGGCGCTGGCTACCGTATGCTCTTTGAAGATTATTATAACGGGTCAGAGCCGCGGATGGGGGTGAAGGCAAAGGGCGGTAAGGTATACTTGGCTGATTTCGTGACTCTCGACGAGGGCACCGGAGTGGTTCATATGGCGCCGGCATACGGTGAAGATGATATGAAGCTGGCGCGAGTCAAGAACTTGCCGGTGATATTTTCTACGGATAAACGCGGGCGAATGCTCACTGATATCGGCAAAGGATTGTTTATAAAAGACGCGGACCCAAGCATTATAAAAAACATGAAAGAACGCAATCTAGTATTCAAAGCCGGAACTATCCACCATACTTACCCGTTTTGCTGGCGTTGTGACACGCCACTTATTTATATGGCTTTAAGCGCTTGGTTCGTGAGGGTGACTGCCGTGGCCGATAAGCTTATTGAACAAAACCAACAAATAAATTGGCAGCCAGGGCACTTGCGTGACGGTCGTTTTGGTAAGTGGCTTGAGGGTGCTCGGGATTGGAACATTGGGCGGCTGCGATTTTGGGGCGCTCCCATACCGATATGGGAATGCGACAAGTGCGACGCAACGAAAATCATTGATGCTATCAGTGAGCTGGAAAAAGGCGACAATGGCGTATCAAAAGAAGTTCTCGAAGACCCCCACAAGCCCCAAATAGACGCGGTGACTTTTATGTGCTCGAGCTGCAAGAGCGGGGTTATGAAGCGCGTGCCGGAGGTTTTTGACTGCTGGTTTGAGTCGGGCAGTATGCCGTACGCCCAGTGGCACTATCCGTTTGAGAGCAATATGGAATTCGAAGAGGACTTTCCCGCGGACTTTATTGCCGAAGGCATGGACCAAACGCGCGGATGGTTTTACACGCTCCATGTTTTGGCGTCCGCGCTTTTTGGCAAACCGGCTTATAAGAACGTTGTGGCGAATGGCATCATACAGGCCGAAAATGGTCAAAAACTTTCAAAAAATTTGCGTAACTACCCGGAGCCGAGCGAGATTTTTGATGAGCTTGGGGCAGACGCGTTGCGCCAATATTTATTCAGCGTGACGCAGATTGGCGAAGATTATCGTTTTTCCAAGCGGCTGGTAGCGGAGGAAGCCCGTAAGGTAATATTCCCGCTTTGGAACAGCTTATTGTATTACGCCAACTACCTCGGAGACGAGAGGACGGAAGAAGCCGATGAGATGGCAAAAGAGCTCGATCGCTGGATAGTTGCCCGTTTCAATGAAACTGTTGCAAATACTACAAGGTATCTCGATGAGTATGATTTAACCCGCGCGTCACGAGAGTTAGAACTTTTAAATAGCGACATCTCTCTGTGGTATTTGCGCTTGTCGCGCAAGCGGCAGGACGCGGAATTCGCGGTAACTTTGCGTAGGGTTCTTAGGGGGACAGCAACACTAATCGCGCCATTTATGCCCTTTGTTGCTGAAGCAGTATTCTCATCTGTCAAGTCGGACAATGATCCCATTAGTGTCCACCTCGCCGACTGGCCTAATGCGAGTGATATCGCTATCAATCAGGCATTAATTAATAATATGAAAGACGTACGCAACTTGGTCGCGATGGGGCATGAATGGCGGGCCAGGATTGGCATTAAAGCTCGGCAACCTCTTTTGAGATTCAATTATTCCATTAAAAATAAAAAACGGCTAAGCAGCGGGCTGGAAACGATTATCTCTCAAGAGTTAAACGTTAAGGAAAGTATGGGAGTTATCGAGGATTCAATTGCCCATAAGACCAAAGGTAGCGGTATATACGAGATATTTCTCCACGATATACCGACGCCCGCGCTGATACTGGAGGGCGACGAAAGGGAAGTGGTACGGGCAGTTCAGTCCATGCGTAAAGAAAAGGGATTATTGCCAAGTCATAAGGTTAATATTGTATATGATATTTCCAAGGAAGGACTGCTAACAAAGTCGGCTAAATGGACCGAGCGTATCGGTCAACAAACCCATACAACACTAACATTATTATCTAGCGAGCCGCCGCAAAGTGCCATCAAAAAACCAATTGCGCTTTCCGATGGGGAAGTGGTACTATACATGCTATGAAACTTGGCAACCCGCGTTCTCTTGACTGGTCGCTTTACATATTACCCATAATACTCGTGCTCATTGGTTGTGCTACGATTTTTTCTACCACTATCGGCACAAACCGCTTTTATCTGACATACAATCAGCTCATTTTCCTTGGCCTGGGTGTGGTACTAATGGTAGTTTTTACGTTATATGATTATCGTAATCTGGTCGGCATATCGCGAATAATATATTTGACGAGCGTACTACTACTTGCCCTCGTACTTGTTTTAGGTAAGGAAAAACTAGGCGCTACCAGGTGGATAAACCTAGGATTTTTTCAGCTCCAGCCATCTGAAATATCGAAAGCCGGCCTAATGATAATAGCATCCGCCCTGCTGGCGCTTCGCGCCGGCAGTTGGGCCCGAACCATTGGTTGGCTACTGGTATTGACAATTATTCCTCTTGGTTTCATTATTTACCAACCGGACTTAGGAACCGCTATCATCACGACCCTCATAGTCATGAGCTTATTTTTCTCATCATCAATTAGCCGAAAAGCAAAGTTTATATTTCTATTAGCGATAGTGGCCGCGTTACCATTGGGGTGGATGACGCTTCGAGATTACCAGAAAGACCGCCTACAAACTTTTATTAATCCCGAGAGCGATCCGAGGGGTTCGGGCTATAATGTCATACAATCAATGATTGCCGTTGGATCCGGGGGACTCTATGGTAGGGGCCTCGGCAATGGGCCACAAAGCCAACTCAACTTCTTGCCGGTTTCTCACACCGACTTTATATTTGCCGGTTGGTCAGAGGCAACCGGTTTTGTCGGCTCAACTGTATTGGTAGTTTTAGAAATGCTTTTGGCTTACCGTGTATATAAAATCGTCAGGGTCGCCAAGGATGGCTTTGGACGGTTTCTAGCAATTGGCTTTGGAACAATGCTCTTGTCGCAGAGCGCCATAAATATAGGTATGAACATAGGACTGGCGCCCGTTACCGGTATCCCTCTGCCTTTCGTCTCTTATGGCGGAACGTCGCTTTCGATATGCTTTATTCTTACGGGAATTATGCAAAGCATTTACCTGCGATACCGCAGAAGCGCCATCGCCTAGAAATTCCAATTAATGTGAATCAAATAACTATCTAACGGGTCATTCCGAGCGCAGTCGAGGAATCTCTGGCGAATGCCAGTATACCTGAAACCCCACTTCGCCCTACGAGCTACGAGGGGCAGGCAAGTTCAGAGATCCTTCGCCCCACTGGGGCTCAGGATGACAATTGCAGGTTTGAGTTATTTAATTCACGATTTGTAATTTCAGGTTAGGTGGGGCAAGCACTCGGCGAGGATTGACATTTGTGCTAGTCGGTGTATACTTTTATTAGTTGATTAGGAGAAATATATATGGTTCATGTAATTGCTGCTGGCGGAAAGCAGTATGTTGTTTATGTTGGTAAAATATTGAAAATCGAAAAAACCAGCCACAAGCCAGGTGATGTTATGGAATTTGACGATTTGTTGAACCACGGGCAAAAAGTTAATGCTAGAGTTGTCGAAATAGCTAGGGGCAAGAAGGTTAGCATTTTGAAATTTAAGCCAAAAACCAGGTATATGAAGCGGCTGGGTCACCGACAAACCTACTCAACGATTGAAATAATCGATCCCAAAGTATCTAAAGCGGTCAAGGAAGCGACGACTGTAGGTAAACCTCGAACCGCGACAAGGGCTAAGCCATTAACCATAAAAAAGCCAAATGCTAAAACCGCAAGCGGTAAGTAATTACCTTAAGGACGTTGTTGACGAGGCCAAAAAGGTTGTGTGGCCTACGCGCCAGCAGCTTATTGAGCATTCTGTTATTGTGATTGGGGCGCTGCTTGTAGCTTTAGCAATCGTGGCCTTGCTGGACTTCGGTCTGGGATATTTGGTTAAACGATTAATTATGAGGGTATATTGAAATGGTGGAAAATAAGAAAATTACAGCCAAAGGTGCGGTGTCAGCCGAGCCCGAAACGGGAGATACCCCCGTGCTAGACGCGGAAGAACAGGCCGAGAGGGCGTTGGCTGAAGTTAAAGCCAAAACACAGAAGCAAGGGGGTAAACGCGGCTGGTATGTTATCCATACCTACTCTGGTTATGAAGACCAGGTTGCCGACAGCTTGCGTCAGCGCATTCAGTCGTTTGCGATGCAAGAATATATTTTCGATGTTCTAGTACCGACCGAAAAACAGATCGAAATCAAAAACGGTAAGCGTAAAGTTGTTGAACGAAAAGTATTTCCGGGTTATGTGCTAGTTGAGATGAATGTGACAGACGATTCGTGGTACGTTGTCCGCAATACTCCCAACGTTACCGGTTTTGTTGGTTTGGGCATACGCCCGACACCCATGGGCAAGGAAGAGGTTGACCGCATTAAGAAAAGGATGGGTGTTGAAGAACCTAAGTACAAGATAGAGCTGAGTGTTGATGATCTAGTGAAAATTACAGACGGGCCCCTCAAGAACTTCGAAGGCAAGGTAACGGAGGTGGACGAGGAGAAGGGTAAGATTAAGGTTACTGTCAATATGTTTGGTCGCGATACACCAGTCAATCTGGATTCATTGCAAGTTAAGAAAACCTAGCAGCAAGTTAGAAGTTATGAGTTAAGCGTTAGACGTCTAACTCCTAACCTCTAACTATTAACGTTCCTGGAAGGAACCCATGGCAAAAAAGATTAAAACGGTTATCAAGATACAAGCGCCGGCGGGCAAGGCCAACCCCGCGCCCCCTATCGGTACTGCTCTTGGACCGCAGGGCGTCAATATTATGGAATTTGTCAATGCTTTTAACGAGCAGACAAAGGATATGGGAAACTATGTCATTCCCGCTGAGATTACGGTTTATGAGGACAGAACTTTTACCTTTAAGCTAAAAACACCGCCAGCGGCTGACCTGCTCAAAAAAGCGGCCAAAATCGAGAAAGGGTCCGGTACGCCCAATAAGGATAAGGTGGGTAGAGTAACAAAAGAGCAAGTCAAAGAAATAGCTGAAAAAAAGATGGTTGACCTAAACGCGCGCACTATAGAAGAGGCCATGCGCATTGTCGAAGGTACCGCCCGCTCCATGGGGATAGAGGTAGCGAAGTGACAATATATCACTCGAATTCACGCTAATTGGTCTCGAATCAACACTCGAATCCCGTAAACCACCCCCACCAGCTCCCCCTTGATAAGGGGGAGAGCGAGGGGGTGTCATTGCGAGGAGTCCGTAGCCCCTTATGGGGCGGAGGACGACGCGGCAATCTATACCTAATGAGGGTTTGGAGCTTAGCAAAAGAGACCCTTTCGGGTCTCTTTTGCTTTGCCCCTCTACCTCCTTGCCCAAGCCCTCCGAGAAGGTTTTAACAGCCCCTAATAATATTTTTAATTAATGGGCTGTGATTGGGGGTAGTAGAGAGTGTCCTGATTGCGTGGAGGAAAGTAAGGAGGGGGAACCTTCCCGACCGGCAATCAGGACACCGCCTGCTACCTTTTCACCATAAGAAGCCAATATACCACATTTTGACCATTTTGTCAAGTGTACGGTCGTAAAATAAGTTAATTGTAATTGACATTGATTACTTTATCGGATTAACTCTACTTGGGAACATACTACCAGAAGAAGGGGAGTGACGGTTGTGCAAAGAGAGCTGGGCGCGTGGCAAAGAAACATGGTGGTTCTCGGTATGGCTTCACTGACAGTCGGAATGGCACTGTTTGTCGCCTTCGCTCCTCTGTTCCAGATAACGAGTCCCCATGGCCAAATCTCACTTTTTGGCTTTGACCTGGCAGGTAAGAATGGTCTTCTGCCTATCATCTGGAGCGGTCTTGCGGGCGTGACATTTATACTATTGGGCTTCGTCTCACTACTCATATCTGTTTACCAGGATAGTGAGGAGGAGCTGTGGTGCGGATGCTGTTTCGTAGTAGTGGCATTGATGGCATTTATATTGATGCCGCTTGAGCTGGGTAGGTGTTTGGGGGGACAACCCAAGTGGAATGTTGCTATCAAATGTGGCTATTGGGTGTTGCTGGGCCTGATGGTCCTGCCACCGCTCTGCCTAACTCTCGAGAAGGCGATAGGGCGAATCAACAATTACCTCATCAACCCATCGGATCTCCGAGATAGCATTGACAAGATGAGTAGTTAGGTTACTGCCGCGATCAGCCAGTCACAATAGGGAGCCCACTCGGGCTCCCGTTTTCTTTATTTACACCTGTTGCACCTTGACAAATGGGGTGAATTATGTTATAACTTATGCAAGCGTAGGGGAGCTGAATCGAGCTCTTTTACGAAGGTACGACAGCACATTAACATCTCGGTAATAGTTCTCGACCAGCTCGAACGATAATTATTATTCGAGCGAGCCCGGTGAGGCGAGTCGAGAAGTTCCAATAAACTGGCGCATCGCGTCAGTGAAGAAGATTAGCCCGAAAGGGCACAGCCCGTAGCCCCCTGTGGGGCGGAGGGCGAAAGGGGGCGTGTCTTATGACACGCTGTGTCGTGGTTTTGATTCTCCTCCTGGCCCTCGCGGGCCTGACTGGCTGCCTTGTCTATGGCGGCGGCGGATACTATTCGTCGTATTCGCCACAGTATGTCTGCTACGATGTCGTAGTGGACTACTTCTGGAACGGGTACCAGTGGGTACCCATATATGAAACCGTCTGCCAGTGGGAGTCCTTGACTCCCGAGCAGATCGGCGATCAGGAGATCGCTGGCGTATATGCCAGCGACGGTAATGTCCTCACTCCCGAGCCCGGTGCCACCGACGTTGCTGTCGGCCAGGTAATCGAGCTTAGGCCGGCAGAGGGCGATTCGTCCTTCATCCTGGTTGAGGCGGTCTCCAAACCGGAGAAGCGAGAGGTGAAGGAGTGAGGAAGAGACGCGGCAAAGGAGGCACCTCCTCCAAGGAGGAGATCCTCGCGGCAGTCCGGGACTCTCTTCGACGGCAGCGACCTCTCACTCCAAAGGAGCTGAAAGGGAGTCGTCTGACTCGCGAGGAAGCGCGACAGATCGAGATCAACATTTGACGCAAAAGTCCCGCCTCGCGGGACCCCAGTCCCGCTTTAGCGGGACAAAAGCTTCAAGAGGAGAGTGAAAGAAATGCGCGGAGTGAAGCTTCTGCTGGTTGTTCTGATGATGGTTCTGGCCCTCGCGGGCCTCGTCCTGACCTTCACCGCCTGCAGCCCCACCACGGGCGGCGGCGGCGTCAACGACGACAACAACGGGATTGGTCCCGTCACGTTCGTCCTCGGTGGCGTCGTGCCGGAAGGCACTGCTACCGTGGCCGTATCGGTGACAGGGGCCGGCATCGCCGCACCCATCACCGGTGAGTTCCATCTTATCGGCGACGAGTGGCAGTGGGTGGTCGCCAACAACCCTACTGTCTTCGGAGAAGCGAGAACCTTCACGGTTTCCTCGAAAGACGCTGGTGGGACTACGCTTGCTACTTCTACGGCGACAATCGATGTTCCCGAAGCCTTGACCAGGGTGGTCATCTGAAACCCGGGACGACACTTGACATTTGAGAGCACCTACTCCTGCCGGAGTCCTTCGGGACCCCGGCAGTTTTGTTTG
>CAYHTS010000027.1:0-9533 GCA_964359635.1 uncultured Candidatus Saccharibacteria bacterium
GCTGGGTGGGGCTACGAAAATAAATGGCACCGGATTCGAAGTATGGGATGTATCAGGTTCATTGGTCATTGGGTCAATCATTTGTTCGGCGTTGCCATGGTCGGCGGTTATGAGACATACATAACCCTTTGGCGATAGCGTTCCGACTAGCTTTTCGACCTCGCCATTGACTGTCAGGCAAGCGTCTTTTGTAGCTATTATATTTCCGCTATGCCCCACCATATCGGCGTTGGCGTAATTGACAACTATAAAATCATAGGGTGTCTTTTGGGCGGCGGCAAGAAGAGACCTTGTGACTTCACTTGCGGACATTTCGGGCTTCATATCAAAGGTAGCTACTTTGGGCGAAGGAATTATAATTCTGTCTTCCCCTGCATAGGCATTTTCGATAGTTCCATTGAAAAAATATGTAACATGGGCATATTTTTCTGTTTCCGCCACGTGGAGTTGGCTCATGCCATTTTGAGACAGCGTGCTCGCCAGGGTTCTATTTATCCTTTCTGGCTCGAAGGCAACATTCGGCTTAACACCAATATCTTGCTCGTAGCCATAAGGAATCATACTCACGAAATACAGATTATTTAGAATTTTATTTCTCTTGTACCCTTTTATTTCTGGCTTTAAGAATGCAAGGGTAAGCTGACGGGCGCGGTCTGATCTAAAGTTCCAAAATATTATAGAGTCGCCGTCTTTAATCACCGGCGGTGGCTGATTGTTTGGCGCAACTATCATCGGCTCAATAAATTCATCCGTTTGCCCCGACTGGTAGGCCTCGGCTATCGCTCCCAACGCGCTCACTGAAGGCCTGCCAATGCCTTCGGTCAGAGCCCGATACACCCTGTCCGTTCTCGCCCAGTGATTGTCGCGATCCATTGCAAAGTACCGTCCGCTAACGGTAGCCATTTGGCCAATACCAATTTTTTCAATAGCTTTATTGATGTGATAAATATAATTTTGTGCCGTCGATGGCAAGGTGTCTCGTCCGTCGGTAAACGCATGAATATATACGTTTTTTAGGCCTCTTTTTTGAGACAACACCAGTAGGGCAAGAGCGTGATTGATATGGCCATGTATGCCACCATCACTCAATATACCCATAATATGAAGATTGGCGCCGTTGCCTTTCGCCCTATCGACGGCTTGGATGAGAACGGGATTGCCAAAGAATTCTCCGCTTGAGATGGCATCATTAATTTTTATTATATCCTGATGAATGAGTGTGCCGGAACCAATATTTAGATGTCCGACTTCTGAATTACCCATTTCATGGCCAGGCAAACCCACCGCTCGGCCAGACGCGGCAAGCAGGGTGTGTGGATTCTTTCGCCAGAGTCCGTCGATGAACCTCGTTTGCGCCAATGCGATAGCATTACCACCCCAGGGCGGCGCGTAGCCCCAACCATCCATAATCACCAGTACGACGGGTATTTTCATTAGGGGCTTATAAGCTCCTCCTCGATCCTTAATAGCCGGTTATATTTGGAAACTCTTTCACCCCTCGCCGGAGCTCCGGACTTCATAAAGTCCGCGCCAACCCCAACGGCAAAATCGGAAATAAAAGTATCTTCCGTTTCGCCCGACCGATGAGAAGCGATGGATTTGTACTTATTCGCGCGCGCCAGCCTAACAACCTCTATCGCCTCGCTCACCGTTCCGATTTGATTCGGTTTAATAATAATCGCGTTACCCGCGCCCATATCAATGCCTTTTTGGAGACGCAGGGGGTTTGTGACAAACAAATCGTCGCCCACGATCATCACCCTCTCTCCAAGTTCGCGCGTAAGCTTTTGCCAACTCTCCCAATCGTCCTCTCCCAGCGGGTCCTCAAGCGAGACGACGGGGTACCTTTGTACGAGTTCGCTATAGCTGGAATCGGGATACTTTTCTCCGGCAAAGTCAAAACCGATGTTAATCCGTCCTCCGGCCTCGATAATCTCAATGGCCTCGGCATCATTTTGTAGATTTGGCGCGTAGCCGCCCTCGTCGCCGACCGTCGCCGACAATCCCTTATTGTGAAGTATTTCTTTGATACCGTAATAAATTTCAACGGCCTGCCGCAATCTCTCGCGGAAGGTGGTCGCGCCCGACGGTACAAGCATAAACTCCTGTGTATGAAGATTGTTGTCCGCGTGGGCGCCGCCATTTATCACGTTGAGCATGGGGATGGGCAATCGCAGGTGATTCTTGTTCTCTGCCAGTTCGGCAATATGCTTATATAGCGGTAAATTCTTAGATGCCGCACCCGCCTTTGCCGTAGCGATGGACACAGCCAAAATTGCGTTGGCGCCGAGTTTTGTTTTATTCTCGGTGCCATCGAGCTCAATCATGATATCGTCAAGCTCTTTTTGCTTAGTCGGGTCTTTACCCTTAAGCGCGGGGGCGATAATGCTGGTAATATTTTGAGCGGCCTTTAGTACGCCTTGTCCCTTATAGCGGTTATCGTCGCCGTCCCTAAGTTCACAGGCCTCATATTTGCCGGTTGATTTACCACTTGGTGATGCCGCCAACACAACCGTACCGTCATTAAGGCGCAGCGCCGCCTCAACAGTCGGCGACCCCCTTGAGTCCAAAATCTCCCTCGCTTTCAGCTCTTCAATAACCATCACCCTCCTTAAAATGCATTGTCTATATCATACCAAAATTAAAAGATTAAGTATTAAGCCCAAATTAAAACACCGCCTTGGTACATATGGCGGTGTTTATCGTTCGAACGCGAGTGAGAACTAACGAAACTACGTCGTGAACGGTGTTCGAAGAACGTGATAGTAACGCAAGACCTCTTTGTAGGTCTCCGGTACTGGACCGGCGTATTCGCTTGTGATGTCACCGTTTCTGGAAAGGGAGGGGGTGCGGTGTCGTAACCCGTGCATATTCCAGAAGTCCTTGTATTCCTGAGAATGACCCCAGGCGAAACGACGACGTCCATCCAAAACCTCATCGAACGAGGTTATGCGTGTATAGCCCTCGTTGGTAAGGTTCCCGTACTTCGCCTGGAGCCGCCCGAGATGGAACCATACTTTCGTCCCCAGAGGTGCAATCCAGCAACACACAAACGTCGACGTATCCCCCCTCTTATTCTGGGGGTCGGCCGAGTCAAATACGGCCTTTGGAACTAGGTGGTAGTAGCTACCCCACGGACGAAGTGCTCTCTGGATATACGAGCGGATCCTTCCCAGCAACACCAGTTCCTCTTTGAGCTCCCGCTCGATAGTATCCCGCGGACCACTGTCGGAAGCCGCCAGCGGGCCAATCCAGTTTCCTCCCGGTGGGTTGTACATCCCCCGGAACACAGCCGATGGGTACCCTTGGTCGTATTCGCAAAGGAATACTTTTCTTGGGTCATCGGAGGGGTAGATGATTGCTACCGACGCTACGTTATTGACTGTTGTCTTAACTGGAAGCCCCTCTTTTGGCTCTCTCATCTTCGCTACTCACCTCTCAAGGTGCGATTTTTATATCTGCTCACCGAAGCGGCGAGCAACATATAACCTTACCAAAACGATGATACATGTCAAGATAGGTTCGAGTAATTAGACAAGATTGCTTCGAATGACCTCGCAATGACACGTCTGTACCTGACCAACTTTATGAGCTTTACAAACAATTTACCGTGTATTCGAGTACGGGTAGTGGCTTGCTGGATTCGTGCGATTATTCGCGACACATTCGCGTGTATTAGAGTGCTGTATCAGTATTCTTCGCACTTCACCTGATAGAACGCTTGGGCGTGGTCGCAGGAAGGACATTTCTCGGGCGGGGTTTTGCCAAAGTGGACAAAGCCGCATTCTCGACATACCCACCACACCTCTTTTGTTTTTTTGAACACCGTACCGGCCGCGACTTCTTTTAGTAGTTTGGTATACCGTTCGGCGTGGTGTTTTTCGGCGAGGGCAATATGGCGAAGGCGAACAGCGATATCTCTAAGCCCTTCCCTTTCCGCCACATCGGCAAATCCCGGGTACATTTCTTTGAACTCATAGGTTTCGCCGGCTATCGCCGAGGCGATATTCTCGGCCGTTGTCCCAAGTGTGGTCGGCACTTCAGCTTCGACTTTTATGGCGTCGATGCTCTTGTCTTTGCTTTTCAATTGATTGATGAGCTTCATAGCCCAGCTAGCATGTTCTCGCTCATTGTCAGCCGTCATCTGAAAAATATCGGCAATCTGCTCGTACCCTTCTTTGCGCGCGATGCTCGCGTAAAAAGTATAACGGTTACGCGCCTGACTCTCGCCAATGAATGCTTTAGCAAGATTGAGTAAAGTTTCTTCCATAAAGCCTCCACTTAAAATATAAATACATTTTAACTAGTTTGGGGTCTGCTATGAAGCGTGTCCGAATGACCCTGCGTCAGGGCTTGCCATGAGCGAGCCCAGCTGGGGCGAGTCGAATGGTGGACCAGGAGGGAATTGAACCCTCTACTTCCTCAATGCGAATGAGGCGTTCTACCGATGAACTACTGGCCCCCAACTACGCTCTGGTTTTAACCCGAGCTACGCTGGGCAGGCCCAACTACGTCCACGTTTTCATCGGGACTACGCTGGGCAAATATAGCTAATAGATATGTTGCTTGTCCCGCGCTGTGCCACCCCGAAGCTTTACGCGAAGGGTGGAAGCCCGAGTGTAACGAACGGCGAAGTGGGAAACTACTGGCCCGAAAAATTTCAAAATGCTTGATTTCCTTGCCAACTAGGACTATAATAATTCATTAGACCCATGCATTCAAGGATATCAATGATTATTTTAGCAGTCAATCCGAAGAATAGCCCACAAGCCATCAAAAAAGCGGTTAACCATCTTGTAATGGGTGGCATCGTAGCAGCTAAGGCCGATACGTCGTACGCTCTACTAGTGTTACCAAAGTACCTTGAAAATCACCGCATCCTTAACATTATTAAGCATAGCCGGCACGGCAAACAATATTCTCTCTTTGTCGCGAAACCAGAGGATATTGTAAGTAAAGTAGACGACAAATATAAGCTGCTAGTCAAAAAAATGATTCCTGGCGCGGTCACGATCATTTATGATATTGACAAGCCGGCTCTTAGACACATTGACTCCCCCACCATCAATTCCCTTCTTACAGCCATTAAGTCGCCCCTCACCGCCACCTCGGCAAACCCATCTAACCGCACACCGGCCGTCAGCGTCGGACAGGTCAGAGAATACTTTCAGGCCTTGCCCGTATTGGTGCTAGACGAAGGCGACCTCCCAACACAAAAACCCTCTACTATCATCGACCTAAGCGGCAAACGGCCCAGGGTAGTACGTCGCGGCGCGGTATCGTTGTCCCGTGTCAATCAATAAGGTATAATTATCTTATTCGTTAGTGCGCGGGCAAGTGGTGGAATGGCAGACACGTAGGTCTCAAAAACCTATGGTAGAAATACCATGTGGGTTCGACTCCCACCTTGCCCACCAAGCCCCGCCTGGCGGGGCGCAGTCCCGAGACGACGCTTCTTAAATAACAAGGATGTAATCCGTTTTTAAGAAAGGAGTTTATCGGGACACCACTACAACTAAGCGTGGCACAGCCACAAAAATTCCTTCCTGCAAAACAAACTATGTTCTGTTATTGCAAGAGCGTCATCTCGTGGCACAGCCATCCGTACAACATTCAGTATTATAAATTTGTATTTACGAGGAGGGGTCGATTGCTTTTTGACGAGAAAGATATTGATAACCTATTTCATCCGGCCAAAAAACTATCTGAAGAAGAGAGGTTGTTTAGTGGCGCAAAAAATCACGAGGATTGGTGGAAAACCGCTTCCGTTTCTGCCAACGATAATATTCCTCCTACTCTGGAATCTATACCCTCCCAACAGCCACTCGAGCCAAGGAACCAACCACAAGAAACTACCGTTTTCGTCGTCAGACCCAAAAAGCAAATCAGCCGCCTTGCGCTGACTACGATGGCCGTGCTTTTTACGTACCTAGTGCTTAACGGACCGGCGCTCTATAAGAACTTTAAATGGTGGTATATAACGGACTACCAAAATAAAAGCGTCTCGGACGGCCAGCCACAAGCTCTTGCAGATTCTGACCTACTATACATACAAAAACTGGGCGTATCCGCCCCCATTATTTGGAATACAACCAATGCCAATCGTCCAGAAGCGCTCAAGGAAGGTGTTGCCGCACTGACCATTACGTATCCGGGTGAAGGCGGCGTTATAACACTCGTCGGTCAAGCCAGTGACTATTGGTGGGAGAACTCCAAATATGGCCAGGTGTTTTCCCTACTTCAGCACCTAGTTATCGGAGACAGAGCAATTATTAATTATAAAGCGAAAAACTATAACTACATCGTCACTCATATTCTAAATGCCGCCCCTACCAAGGATCTTCTGACAGGAGGTGACACATTGGTGCTCATCTCGTCATCGCCACTTGGTAACACGAAAAATCGTATTTACGTCATCGCTAAACTCGACATCGGCTCAACGAATCCTTAGAGCCAATATCTTATCGCCCGCCTCATAAACTAGCGTTGCCCCCTTGTTGATAAAGATATAGCCGTCACTCTCTCCTATATTTACCGGCTTATAAGTATTTGAACCATCAATATCTGTTATGTGAAGGCTCCCACCGGAGATAAATGATACGTGCTTATCGTCCTGATACATTCGGGGCTGATATACCGGGTTTGACATTCGCGTCACCAATCGATCTCGCCACCAGAGCTCCGTATCTCTCTTGACAGTAAGCTCATTGTCTCGGTCTAAATTGTTTAGTTTCGCAAGTATGCCGTTTTGGTCATTAGCATCTAAGCTAACAACTTCCGGTTTGCTCATAAATAAGATTGGCTCATCGACAAGCACGGTCTCACCCGCCGCGACGCTAATGGTTTTTGACCAAGTATTGTAGTCATCTTTTTTAATCTTCAGGTCATGAATACCAGCCATTATACCCGAAACCCGCCATGGCGACCTACCCTCTCTTACCTCCTCGTTGAACCAAAGTTCCGCGTCAACCGGCTGAGAGCTAACTACAAATAATGAAGTTTGGATAATCCTTCTTTCCTTGAGCTCTATGCGCAGCCCAGCCGCCGATATTAACACGGCTGCCGCAATGGCGGTAAATGTCAATATAAACAATACTCGCCTAGCAACTCTAATAATCCTGAAATATTTTTTTGGCATACAAAGATATTATACCTAATATTTTCTTGTAACTCCACTCTATTTGCTTATCTGATTACACGGTATGGCCAATAGTATTGTCACGACTTACGCATATACCCCATCCATCCTCCCCTTGATTAAGGGGAGGCCTGTCTCGACCGACGTCGAGTCGGGCAGGCAAGGAGGGGTCTACCCGATAATTGTGTTGGTCATGCCTTCATAAGCTTTATGAACTTTATGAACCTTACGAACTTTATAAACCAACGTCTCATTCGTGTGATTCGCGTGATTTGCAATGCGATTTACATTTTATTCTTAAACAGATAACATTATAACTATGAAATTTATTATTCAAGGTGGCGCGGAACTAGCCGGCACTATAGAAGTTGGCGGCTCCAAAAACACCGCCCTCAAGGTAATAGCCGCGAGCATAATAATTGACGGGCACATAACCCTCGGTAATGTTCCTAAAATAACCGACGTTGAACGGATGATAGACATCCTGCGGACGCTTGGCGGACATGCCAAATGGAGAGGTGATAAATTATTGCTCGACGGCCGCTCTGTGAATCAGCAAACTCTCCCCGTGCGCATTACCCAGAAACTTCGTGGCTCCGTAGTGTTTATCGGACCCTTGCTGGCTCGTTTCGGCAAGGCCTTCCTCCCATATCCTGGAGGATGCGCCATAGGCGAACGTCCGCTTACCGCGCATCTCAAGCTCTTCGAACAATGTGGCGTTATTGTCGAAGAAGTTGACGGTGGCGCCAATAATAAATATTCTTTTTCCTCCTCGGGTAATATCCCGAAAAATATCAAACTCGTTGAACGTAGCGTCACCGCCACCGAAAACGCCATATTATTCGGGGTGGGGATAAGGTCTAATTTTGTTATATCAAACACCGCCGCCGAACCAGAGATTGACGACTTGATTGACTTTCTCAATCTTGCCGGCGCCAGCATAAAAAGAACTTCCCCAACGACTATTCTTATTGGCTCGTACACTAAACTTACGACCGTAAAATATCATATCAAAGGCGATCGCATCGAAGCCGGAACGTGGCTAGTGGCTGGCTCTCTACTTGGCAACAAACTAACCATCAAGGGCTTCGACTCAAGCTACCTGTCAACACCGCTTGAGTTACTTAGAGGATGCGGTATTGACTTTACGTTTACCAAAGATGCCATCACTGTTAGCCGGTCAGCTAACATCAGAAAGGCAATTGTTACGACCGCGGTTTATCCCGGTTTTCCGACTGATCTCCAATCGCCATTCGGATTACTTCTGACGCAGGCAGAGGGTAGGTCTATTATCAACGAGAACCTCTTCGACAACCGCCTAGTTTACCTTATGGAACTGAACAACATGGGCGCTGACACGAGAATTTTACATCCTCATCATGCCGAAATCACCGGCCCTACGCCGCTTACGGGAACCAAGATAGAATCCTTAGATTTAAGAGCTGGCGCTACTATGATTCTTGCGGGACTTGTCGCAGGCGGCACAACTGTCGTGAATAACGCGGAAATTATTGACCGTGGCTACGAACATATCGACCAAAAATTAAGGAAGGTGGGGGCTAAAATTAAAAGGGTCAACTAACATGCCCCGCCTTGCCATTGATCTCGGAACAACCAATACAAGAATTTTTAGACCAGGGCGTGGCATTATTGTCAACGAGCCATCCGTAGTTGCCCTAGATGCCATCAGCCGCAAAATAATGGCTGTCGGTGAAGAGGCAAAAAAGATGCTTGGCCGCACACCAGAAAGCATTATTGCATCACACCCGCTTGAGAACGGCGTTATAGCATCATTTAGAACTACCGAAGGAATGTTGCGGTATTATTTTAATAAGATACTAGGCCGTTTTCGTTTGATACGACCTCAAGTTATGATTTCTATTCCCGCTGGGGTAACCTCAACCGAAAAACGCGCTGTCGTTGATGCTTGCCTGGCAGCGGGCGCCCGAGAGGCCTATGTCATAAAGGAACCTCTTGCGGCCGCGCTCGGCGCGGGAGTATCAATTTCATCGGCCAGTGGGAACCTGATAATTGAAATTGGCGGCGGCACCAGTGAAGTCGCGGTTATCGCGCTCGGCGATGTAGTAGCCGCCACAAGTATCCGTGTTGGCGGCAATAAGATAGATGCTGCCATCGCTCAGCATTTGCGCAAGAAAAAAAGTCTTATCGTGGGCGACCAAACCTCCGAACAGATAAAGATTCGCATCGGTTCAGCCTTGTCTGATAAGAAAGAAAAAACAATGGAGGTTTCCGGCTCAAACACTATTAGTGGCTTACCGGAGAGCATTATCTTAAGGAACAATGAAATCGTATCTGCTATAAGAACAGAACTTAACGCTATTATCCAGGCGGTCAAAAAGGCATGGAAGCGGCTGCTGAAAAAGCATCCGCAGAG
>CAYHTS010000028.1:0-9200 GCA_964359635.1 uncultured Candidatus Saccharibacteria bacterium
CGGTATAGTTTGGAGCGGTAAGGATTATAAGCACCCCTTATTCAGAGGGCTTGTCATCCGAAAAAATGCCGAGGATCTGAGCGACTGGGTAGACCGCGCCGTGCGGATGTACCAGCCTTGGGGCGCAACTGCAGCTTACCGACCGGCTGAGATACGCTTTCCTAGTGGTGCTTTGATTAGAACTGGCCACTTAAAGGACCGCCAGAGCTACGGCAAATACATTGGCCAAGAGTTCCAAAAAATCCTAATAGAAGAACTGACCCTTATACCAGACGAGCTGATGTACACTCAGCTTATCGGCTCTGCTCGCTCGACTGTGCCGGGCTTGCGCCCACAAGTGTTTGCAACAACTAATCCGGGCAATATCGGTCACGGCTGGGTGAAGAAACGGTTTGTGTCACCCGCCCCGCGCAATTGGCCATTCGTTAACCCTAAGACTGGCCGCAAGGCTATTTTTATACCAGCCAAAATAGAGGACAACCCGAAACTAATGGAAGCCGACCCCGACTATGTTCATCTGTTAGAGGGATTGCGCGAAACAGATGAACAACTTTGGAAAGCATGGCGACTCGGCAATTGGGACGTATTCATCGGTCAGAAATTTACCGAATGGAATTACGACATACATACTTACCCTGGCGCGATGGATTACCCGATCGAGTTATGCATGCGAATTATGTGCTTCGACTGGGGCTATACCGCGCCGGGCGTGATGCTGTGGCTAGCTATCACGCCGGAAAATGCCTACGGCGTGCGGCGCGTTTATTGTTACCGCGAGCTTTGGCAGATCAAGAAACAGCCTGAGGAATGGGCGGTGCAATTGGCTAAAATCAACGCCATCGACCCAGTGCGCTATATGGCATTGCCACACGACTGTTTTGTTCAAACCCAAGGCCGGCAAACTATCGCCGATACATTCCATACGATTACCAAAATCCCGATAAGGCAAATGCCCACCCTAGCCAGGAACGCCCGGATTAATCGGGCTGCATTATTACACCAATATTTATCAAAAGCCGCCGACAAACGACCTTACTTATTAGTCCACCGCTCCTGTAAGAATACGATTGAAACTATACCGGAGCTTGTCCATGATGAGAATAATATAGAGGATGTCGATACGCGTGGACCTGACCACAGCTATGACGCCCTCACAGGCGGATTTCTTACGATGCACATGGCGTCTGGCGGGTCGGGTACAGTCCAGCCGTTAGACAAACGTAGAGCCGACACGGAACACTGGTATCCCACAAAGACCGGCGCGATTATAGCACCCAACTTCAAAGAAGCTTTTAGCAAGCCGCCTGCTAAAAAATGGGATCAGCGTTAGAACTATGGCATAATTAGTTTGTGCAAAAGCCCAAAGTCTTAGCCGGCGAAAAAGCCACGATTACCATAGTCCGTTCCGACAAGGACGATGATTATTTAAAAGACATTCATTGCCCGGTCTGCGGCAAAATCCTATTCCAGAGCTACAGTGGAGTCCACGCTATTGTTCCAGGTTTACCGGAACGTGATAAGCACAGTAAATCGACCTTTATAATTGAATGCAAAAATAAGCTTTACGTTTATAAAGACGGCAGACAAATCACCACGCTCTGTAATAGCCGAATATTAGTTACGTGAAAGTGGTAGAATAAGCTCAATTATGGAACCGCTAACTGACGAGCAACATCAGCAAGAGGGCGTGGTAATCGACGAAAGCCCGCTGCGGCTTGATATTGAAGACAACCTACTCAGGGAAATAATCGAAAAGCGCATCAAGGATTCAAACGACCATTATAAAACCGTACTTAAACTAGACACACGGAAAAAAGAAAACGAGAGATTTTGGCTCGGTGATCATTGGCCTGAGAGAGAAGGTGAACAGGAACCATACAAAGACAACATCATCTGGCAGAACAGCGAGAAGCGCATCGAGCTAGCTTCCGGGCGTATGCCGGATATCGTAGTAACTCCGGCTTCTGATAATATGACCAAACGCGAGCGCGCCAAGTTAATAGAAAAAGTACTTAACATAAAACTGACTTCCAGTGAGATAAAGCGTCTAATAAAAGACGGCCTACGGCAGCATGGCATTTACTTTCTGGCTGCCATTAAAGCCAGGTGGGACCCAAATAAGGGCGAGAACGGCGATTTTCTGTTCGAGCTGGTGCGGCCTAACCGCTTCGGGCTGGATCATACCAGCACTATAAGCCACGACGGATTTACCGCCGACAACATCAAAATGATTTGGGAGTGGATTGACGAGCCGCTGGCGACCGTGTTGTCGAAGTTCCCGGCCAAGGCCGCCGAGTTAAAATCTAAATTCAAGACTGCGCTAGATCCTAAAATGCTGGTAACCGAGATTCGTTACTTAGAGGTGCATTTTACCTGGTACACCAACGACGGCCAGCCGATTGAGTGCGTGGTTCATAAATACAAGGATTTGATACTGGATAAAATTAAGACTCCTTATTTTGACTACGAGGGCTACACCAAGCGTGTGTACGAAGACGAAGAGAACCCCGAAATACCGGATCGTGAAGTTAAGTCGAAGGTCGGGAAATACTACCGCAACCACTTCGAGAGGCCACGCAAACCTTATATCTTAGTCAGTCACCAAAACTTGGGTAGATCGCCTTACGATGACACCACGGCAATCGAGCAGTCAATCCCACTGCAGAAAAACGTTAACAATAGAGGCCGGCAGATAACCGACATCGCCAATAAAATGAAACCGCGCTACGCCTTTAACGCGGCCATGGAAAAAAAGGACGCCGAGGCCATCAGCAACGACAACGAGGATAATATCTGGATCAACTCCTCGCAGCCGATCAGCGAGCTTGTTGCCAGCTTCCAAAGTTTGGCTCCAAGTCCGGTGCTCTATAACGACCTGGTGTCTAATAGAGGTCAGATAGATGCCAAGTTCAGCACGCACGGCACCACGCGTGGCGAGATCGAGGCTACTAATGAATCGGGTATCAGCAAGCAAATCACGAGAGAGGGCGACCTCGTAACTTCCGATGACATAGTAGACATAGTAGTCGAGCGCGTGATTTTTGAAATGGCTTCATGGGCATTGCAGCTTGTAAAGCTCAACTACGACAAGCCGCATTTTATACGGAATATCGGCCCGGATGGTGAGATGGTCGAAGCCGAGTTGACGCGCGATTTAATCGACGACGGTATGGCGATTAACGTCAAGGCCAGTTCGGTTGATAAAATCACCCAACGCAACGACGCCTTTACATTGGCTAAAGTCAAAGCCATTGATCCGCTGACACTGGCCGAGGATATGGACGCGCCCAACCCGAAAGAGCGCACGCGCCGCTTGATGTACTTTTTAATGGGCGAGCAAGATCAGTACGCCCGTTATATGCAGGAGACCGGATTACTTAAAGAAGATGAAGCCGGTGCCCAAGCCGCCAATCCCGGCCAGCAGGCGGTAGGAGGTACGCCCGGCCCAGTCGGTATGGGACCGCAACCAGCGCAATTAGATGCCCAGCAGGCCGTCCTTGACTTACAAGCTTTACAGTCTGGTCAACCTGTCCAGCCACAGGGCATACCTTCCACTGAATATGTGCAGGTATTTATTCAGTTTGTGCAAAGCCCACAATTTGACACGCTAGACCCAGCGGCGCAAAATAATATAAGATCGCATATAGGGCAACTAAGAGCTATGGTCGAGCAACAGGCCGCAGCACAACCAGCGCCACAAGAGGTATCAAATGCCACTATCTAAAGGAAGTTCCAAAAAAACTATCGGTAAAAATATCGGTGAACTTATTAAATCCGGCAAGCCAAAAAAACAAGCAGTAGCGATAGCAGTGAATCTTAAAAGAAAAGCAGTTAAGGAACGGGCGAGGAAGTATTAAATGCCCAAAGCACAAACAATATCCCCTGAAGAATACCCGACTACTTTAGAGCTTCAAGAGAGCCAGCTATCACAGATCAAGGATTGGAAGGTCGGTGGCCGATACCGAATTATTGTTGACGTGGAGCAAATAAGTATACGCAAGGGCATGGGCATGAGCGACGACAAAGGCCTGCTGCGTGCTTCATTTAAAGTCCTTTCAGCTAAGAGCGCCGGTGAGTCGAAGATCAAAGACGAGCCTAAGCCACCCGAAAAGAGCGAGCGAAACGCCAAACTGCAGTCAATCAAGGAAAAAGCTGGCAAATATTAAAGAGTGCTATAATTAACGTAACAATTTAAGAGGACCCTTAAAGGAGCCAATATGAATCCACAGAATCCACAACCAGCTAATCCGACACCAGCCCCTGCGCCACCGCAACCGGCAGCGCCGGTAACCGATCCTAACCAGCCACCGCCATTTTCACTAGGCACGCCCGGTGAGGTTCCACAGCCAGCACCGACACCGCCTGCTGACGAAGTGCCTAAGTGGGCGCAGGATTTTATGCAAAACCAAGAGGAACGCTGGAACAATCTCGAAGCCGCCATCGCCGAGGAGCCGCCAACCGGTGAACCCAGTGCTCCAATTGGCGCGCCAGCTCCGCCAGCCAGTGAACTGGCACAGCGCAATCCGCAAAACTGGGCCGATGTGGAAAACTTTGTAACTGAGAAAATCCAGGCAGGCGTGCAGAGTGGACTGGAAGGCTATCAGAAAGCTGGACAGCAAGCCCAACAGGAAGCAGAAAAAGCCCAAGCCCAAACAAATAAAGAGTTTGACGACATGGAATCCGCCTTGCAGTCAGAAGGACACTTGCCGTCAATCATCAATTCTAATGACCGTAATGACCCCGGCCGGGTAGCTAGGCGCGAGCTGTACGGTTACGCCGCCAAGCTAGGTACTACTGACTTGCGGGCCGTAGCAACCGGGCCACTAGCCCAGTTTCACCAGCAAGGTAAAATGTACGATCCGATTTCCGATTCAATGCTTGACTATTCACAACCTCAGCCGGGCGCTTCCGCACCTATCGGATCCAGTACGGCCACGACCGGATTTCAGACAAATACTCCTAGTTACGCCGATATTCACAAAGCCCGATCGTTCGATGAGTTGAGAGCCAGAGCCGGTTTTTAAAGGGAGCATTAAGATATTTTCACCGAATCATCCAGTGTGGGATGATCCCTTTATAGCCATTGTATAAAACGTTGTAATAACTACACTTGTTGTTTTTTTAGGCTTGTGTGATATATACTAACTACTAGAAACGCCAAAGAGCAGTTCCAACTTACCAACTTATAAAGGACTGCTCATAAAATGACATTTGGAAACCGCGTAACCGCCTTAACCCAAAACTGGTTACTGCCTAAAGTCGTTGATAATATTTTAAACGGGAACGTCTTAGCTTTCCGTCTTATGGGCAAAGCCCAAAAGGGCAAAGGCACTAGCATTGATAAAGCCATCAAGTACCAAACTTCGGGTGCCGCGGTTTCCTTCTCCGGATTCGATACTTTCACGGCTTCGCCGCTGAATACCAAAGTCACACTTTCTTATGATATGCGCGGCGTGCGGATTCCAATCGGACTATCCGGTATGGAAGTCGTGGCCAATAAAGTTTCCGAGACGCAGGTTACCGATCTAGTGCAGAACAGTGTAGACGAAAGCCAGCAGGAATTACTGGACGTTGTCGGCGACATGCTCTATTCGACCGGTACGGGCAACAGCAACAAGGACTTTATAGGTCTTGGCGCGATCGTAGATGATGGAACGGATGTCGGGACCATCGGCGGGCTGTCCCGAACAACTTATTCGGTACTAAACGCCACTCGCACCGCTTCCGGCGGTACGCTGACGCTGCCCAGGCTGTCAACGCTGTATAGCGCGGTAAGCGGTGGCGGTGGCAACAACAGCACTACTATGTGGCTGTCCAACGAAACGGTTGACGATTTTTATGAACAATTATTGACCCCGACCGTCCGTGAAACCTACTCAATGCAGGGCTTGCCGGTCTTCGGAATATCCGGCAGGGTAGCGCCAGGTAAGGAAGGTTTGGTCGGCACTCAAGGATTCGTGGGTAAGAGCTATAAAGGCATTCCTTGGTTCCGTGATGAGAAATCTACCGCCCAAACCGTCTGGGCACTTAACGAGAATCAACTAGTGTTCTACGGCTGGGACGCCACAGGCGTGTTCGGCTACAATAAAATCAGCTTGGGCAGCTCGACGATCGAGGGCGCTTATAGCGATTTCGAGGGCATGAGCGAGTTTAACGGCTTTAACTGGTCGGGTTTTCGTGCGCCGACAAATCAGTTCGCCGGTATAGCGGATGTTATAATCTTGGGTAACCTAACCAGCTGGGCACCGCGCAGGCAGGGACGGCTAACTGGAGTAACGGGAGTATAAAATGGTAAACATAGCAGGCCAACAGATATTTGAGGAAGAGCAATACCAACTTCATCAGTTGGGTGCGCTTGGAATTGATGATCGTGGTAATAAGTACCGTTATGTTCAGGCTGGAGCTGTAGCTTTAGCTACGGGGCATTTGCTTCAGGAGGCGGCAGAGGATACCAATTACCGCTCAATGGCTGTCCAGGCTGCGGTTGCTATCAATGATACGATGATTCCGGTTACTTTGGGTGGAACTGCGGTTACCGCTAATCAGTTTGATGAAGGGCACATTTTCATCGAATCGTCAACGGGTCTTGGACAACAGTTCCGAATCAAGAGGCACGACGTTCAGACTTCTACAACCGGCACCTGCCAATTCCACGTTGACAGACCAGTTAAGGTTGCTCTTACCACCTCTTCACAGGCGACTGTCAGAAAGAGTGCCTATGATGGCGTAATTGACTTCCCAACCACTCCGACAGGCGGACCAGTTGGCGTAGCCCTTTACGCGATGACTGCCGCTTACTTCGGCTGGATTCAGTCCGGTGGAGATTGCCCAGTACTTTATGACACTGGCACGAACTCAGCGGCTGACGAAAGCGCGATAATGCCCTCTAGGGATGTCGCAGGAAGTGTCGCCGTAGTCCTTGAAACATTGGCCGCTCCGGTTCACATTGGATGGGGCAGGGAACAAGTATCAGTCGACAGCACATACGGCATGGCATATCTAACAATCGACTAAGGAGGCATTATGACTGTACAAGCACAAACGAACATAAACGCCTATCGAGAAGAGGCGGTTAGATTACTAGCTGAAGTCGGTACTGCGCAAGGGTGCGCTGATGTTGCCGTGCAGAATTATGTAGATCATGGTGGCAAACGATCCGATGTTATTCCCGAAGAGCCAAAACCTGAAAAAGTGAAACTGGCTGAAGCCCCTGCCGCGCCTAAAGCTAGCGGAAAGAAGAGCGGAAAGAAGTAATTAATAATACTCTCGCTTTTAACCGGACTTGATCCGAGAGAGAGAAAGAAAAGGAGACATTATGAGTAAAGCACGCGATTATATACCTGCTCTGAGATACGGACATAAGATTATGCCGGAAGATATTGCTGGTATGATTGGGCTACCTTCAATCGGTAATATCTGGTACGTCGATGCCTCTAATGGCAGCGACAGCTCCGGCGGGACGACACGCGAGGATGCGTTCGCTACAGTAGCCGCAGCCTTTAACGCAGCCACAGCCAACCAAGATGACGTTATTCTTATAATCCATAGCGGAGGTACGGGCCGCACCAGCGAAACTACAGCTATCACATGGAACAAGCGCTACACGCACTTGATCGGCTCTACTGGGCCATTAGCACAAGACGCACGCGCTGGTATTAGTTTTGGCACTGGTGGCTCATTGAGCGTTACTGAAAACGGCTGCATATTTAAGAACCTGACGTTTGACGGCACTACGGATATTAACGTGCCAGTTACAGTTTCAGGTGCTTACAACTCATGGATCGGCGTAGACTTTAAAGGTTCGCTAAATGCAACAACAGGCGATGACACCGCTGCTCGCGCGCTCTACTTAAATGGCGCGCAGGAAAATCTATTTGTCGGCTGTACGTTCGGTGCTGATACTTATGAACGATCAGCCGCCAATGCCTCCGTAGAGTTCGCCTCAGCAGCTTCGCGAAACGTCTTCGATGACTGCCGCTTCATTATGTCTTCTGATGCCACAACGCCGGTGCATGTTCTGTTTACCGGCACAAATGCGATTGACCGCTGGGCTGAGTTCAAAGACTGCCTATTCTACAACTTTACAGTCAATGATACCGCCGAACCAGCTGCAGTTATGGACCTATCAGCTCAGACCGCTACCGGACATGTTCTATTGACGGGTATTTGTCTCTTACACCACATCGACAACTGGGAGGCTACAGCATCAGGCCGTATCTCGATGACATCATTTACTGCGACCACTAACGCCGTAGGCAAGCCGATCAATCCAGTAGTGGACTAAAATGTACACCCACACCCTTGAAATCGTGGCAGGGGGCTTTACTTGCGAAGGAAAGATTACCGCTACGGGTGAGAGTATGGGCTATTATGAATATAATGAAGATTCGGCTAGGCCCAATGCCGAGCTTGATACTGCTTTATCCGAAATAATACAGAAGGTTGGCAACTTCCTGAAAGTAAATGGCTCGCTTGAAAAATTTGAGATTAAAGTTAAAGTGTAGGATAATTAGCTTATGGCCAGGCAAAAACCGGAAGTCGTAGCGTTAGATGAGACTTATGACGCGACTATCAGCGCCAGCACCGAGATAACGCTTAATGCTAATACTCAATATATCGAAGTCGCCGCCATAGATAAGGCGATCTTATTAAAATGGGGCACCGCTGACGCCTCGACGGCTGATTTTGACGCGGTGATTCCGGCTAACACGGTTAGAGGATTTTGGGTGCCTGCGAGTACCACAGCAGTCAATTTCATTGAGCAAGCGGCAACGGCGATCCTCTGTTGCACAGAATATTAGAGCACTGCATTGTTATCTGACTTTTGATAATAAGAGAATCTTGGCCATGACCGAATACTAGTTGTGTTATAATCGAATTAACAATTAAAGAGGAGAGCAAAGATGCCACAAAGAGAACATGAACATGACTCGCTGTCCGTAACCAATATTGACGAGGGCTGTAGCGAAACAGAGGATTACGTCGTCGAGCAAGGCGTAGTAGTCCCACCAGACCCCGGCGAAGTCAACCCGATGGGCATTCCGCGCCATAGGACAGAGCGCGTTACGGGATCCTTCGACCACTCGCAATATTTTGAAGTCCGCTATAATGGCCAACCCTTTAGGATTCCACCCGGCGAGACGCGCGTTTGGCCGCGTTATATAGCCGAACACTACGCCAAGCACCTTGCCGATCACATC